>NZ_JBEOXE010000043.1:0-68107 GCF_040296485.1 Streptomyces sp. NPDC002138
GTCCGGCCCCGTTGCGGGGGGCGGCGGGGGGGGCCCCGGGCCCCGGGTCGCGGGGCCGCGGGCCCGGCCGGACGGGGCCGGGCGTACCGGTCCGGTGCGGCCCGGTCCCGCCGGGCCGGGGCCGGTGCGGGCCGCGCCGCCCGCCGAGCGCGGGCAGGTCGAGCTGGCCTGGTTCGCCGCGGACGACGTGCTGCCGTTCCTCGCGATGATCGCGGCCTTCCTGGGGCGCGGCGCGGGCAAGGGGGCGCGCGGGGCATGGAACGCGCTGAGCGGTGTCCCCGCACGCGGGCGGCGCACGGCGCGTGCGGTGGCCCGCGCGCCCCGTCAGCGCGGCGGCCCCGACCTGCTGTCCCCGGCGTCCGCGCCGGGTCTGCCCGCACCTCCGGGGCCCGATGCCGAGGCCGGCACCACCGAACCGGCCGAATCGGCCGAGCCGGGCGGGCTGGTGACGCGGTGACAGGCCGGACCGGGCGGATGCGCTGACCCGGTGGGCCCGGTGGACCCGGCGGCACCGGAGATCCCGGTCCGCCCCACCTCGCTGTAACCGGCCCCGGGATTCCGGGGCCGGTCGTATGAGCCACGTATGACACCGGTTTGAGACTGGAGGACAGCGGTGACGCGCATGGACGATCTCGTGGTGGTCGGTGCCGGCCCGTACGGGCTGTCGGTCGCCGCCCACGCCGCGGCGGCCGGGCTCGACGTACGGGTGCTCGGCCGCCCGATGGCCTCCTGGCGGGACCACATGCCCGAGGGCATGTACCTGAAGTCGGAGCCGTGGTCCTCGAACCTCTCGGCGCCGGACGGGCGCCACACCCTGGCCGACTACTGCGCCACGCGCGGCACGGTGGCGGAGCACGGCACTCCGCTGCCCATCGGGACGTTCAGTGAGTACGGGCTCTGGTTCGCCCGGAACGCCGCGCCCCCGGTGGAGGAGGTGACGGTCACCGCCGTCACCCCGCAGGGCAGCGGATTCCGGATCACCACGGACGGGGGCGAGCCGCTGCTGGCCCGGACCGTGGTCCTCGCGGTCGGCGTGATGCCCTTCGTGAACCACCCGCCCGCCCTGCGCGAGCTGCCCCCGACCCACTACTCGCACAGCAGCGGCCACCGCGACCTGACGCGTTTCGCGGGCCAGGAGGTCGCGGTGCTCGGCGCGGGCCAGGCCGCGCTGGAGACGGCCGCGCTGCTCGCCGAGGCGGGCGCCCGGCCCTGCCTGGTGGCCCGGCGCTCCCGGCTGAACTGGAACACCCTCCCGCAGCCGCTGGAGCGCCCGCTGCCGCGCGCGCTGCGGGACCCGCACAGCGGGCTCGGCACGGGCTGGCGCAGCTGGGCCTGGTCGGAGCTGCCCTGGGCGGTGCGCCGGCTGCCCGCCGCGACCCGGACGCGGATCGCGGCCACGGAGCTGGGGCCGGCCGGGGCGTGGTGGCTGCGGGACCGCTTCGAGCGGCAGGTGCCCGCGCTGATGGGCCACGCCCTGCACCGGGCGGTGCCGGTCGGCGCGCGGACCCGGCTGGGCCTGACCACCGCCGCCGGGGAATCGGTGGTCCTGGACGTCGCCCATGTGGTCGCGGCCACCGGCTTCCGCCCGGGGCTGGGGCGGCTGGAGCTGCTGGACGCCGGGCTGCGGACGGCGCTGGCCACGGCCGGGGAGGGGGGCACGCCCGAGCTGAGCCCGTTCTTCGAGTCCTCGTGGCCGGGGCTGTTCTTCGCGGGGCTGCTCACGGCTCCCTCATTCGGTCCTTCCATGCGATTCGTGCACGGAGCGGGCTTCACGGCGGGGAGACTGGTGAGAGGAGTCCGCAGGCGCTTGCGCGCCCAGGGCCCGCTGCCCGGCTCCGCCGGTGGCGGCGGTGCCCTGCGGGGCCTCGGCGCCGGGCGGCAGAAGTCCTATCCGGTGTGAGTCCCGTCCGGGGTGAGAGGGGTCCGCGATGAGCCCGGAAAGAGCACAGGGTGGCCGGGGCTGGGTCCGCATTCCCGCGAGCCGCGCGGAACAGCCCGCCGGGCCGGCACAGGCCCCGTACCCGGCACAGGCCGCGTACCCGGCACAGGCCCCGTACCCGGCACAGGCCCCGTACGCGGGGGCAGGCCCGGGCCCGTACCCGCCCCACGGAGCCCACGCGGCCAGGGCGCCGCAATCCGCGCACGCCGATCAGCCGATGATCTACCGCTCCCTCGTCACGCGCTGGCGGGAGGCCGGACGCACCCTTCCGGGGCATCCTGACGAGGAGTGGGAGAGGCTGATCTCCCAGCCGTGCTGGCCCGGCCGATAGGTGGTGTGACGCGTGGCAGCGGCGGAGCACGACGCACCGGGACCGGGCGTGACCAGCGCCTCGGACCGGCTCGCCCTGAACGGCATGGGCAGCTTCGAGTGGGACCTGCGCGCCGGCACCGTCGATCTGGATCCGGCCGCGATGGGGGTCTTCGACCTGGAGCCGGAGGTTTTCGACCACACCCCGGAGGGGCTGGGCGTCCGGATCCCGGCCGATGACAGCGCCCGCCTGCGCGACGCGATCCTGGCGGCCCTGGAGGGCGGCGGGCACACGTACGGCTCGTACTTCACGGTGCAGCGGCGCGACGGCCACGATCAGTGGACCCACACCCAGGGCCGGGTGCTGCGCGATCCGGACGGGCGCGCCCGGCGGATCGTGGGGATCGTCCGCGACGCGACCGCCGAGCTGGCCCACGCCACGCTGCTGCGCAAGCTGGAGTCGGCGCGCGCCCAGCAGGCCACGATCGTCCAGCGGACCACGGAGGCGCTGTCGCGGGCGGTGACGGTGGACGACGTGACGGCGGCCCTGACCGGCGCGGGTGCGCTGGAGCGGCTCGGCGCGGACGGCCTGGCCCTGGGGCTGGTCGAGAACGGCGCCATGAAGATCATCGCGCTGAGCGGGGAGTCGCTGGAGATCCTCAGCGAGCGGAAGTTCACCCGGTTGGACGGATCGCTGCCGCTCTCGCAGACGGTCCTCACCCGCAAGGCGCGCTTCGTCACGGACCTGGGCGCGCTGGCGGCCGAGTTCCCGCTGCTCGCGTCCTACCTCGGGCGGATCAAGTTCAACGCGGCCGCCTACCTGCCCCTGATCGCGCAGGCCCAGGCGATCGGCGGGCTGGTGCTCTTCTACCGGCGGCGCAGCGAGTTCAGCCCCGAGGAGCGGAACCTGTCCCTGGGCCTGGCGGGCATCGTCGCCCAGTCGCTCCAGCGGGCCCTGCTCTTCGACCAGGAGCGGGAGTTCGCCACCGGGCTGCAGGCCGCCATGCTGCCCCGCCGGATCCCGGAGATCACCGGCGGCGAGATCGCGGTGCGCTACCACTCCGCCTGGAGCGGCCGCGAGGTCGGCGGCGACTGGTACGACGTGATCGCGTTGCCCCGGGACCGGGTCGGGATCGTGGTCGGCGACGTCCAGGGCCACGACACGCACGCGGCCGCGATCATGGGCCAGCTGCGGATCGCGCTGCGGGCGTACGCGGGGGAGGGCCACCCGCCCTCCACGGTCCTCGCCCGGGCCTCGCGCTTCCTGGCCGAGCTGGACACGGAACGCTTCGCGACCTGCACCTACGCCCAGGTGGACTTGGAGACGGGCGGCGTACGGGCGGTGCGCGCCGGGCACCTGGGCCCGCTGATCCGGCACACCGACGGCCGGACCGGCTGGCCGAACCTGCGCGGTGGGCTGCCGCTGGGCCTTGCCTCGGTCTTCGAGCAGGAGGACTTCCCCGAGACCCGGCTCGACCTGGTCCCCGGCGAGACCCTGGTGCTCTGCACGGACGGGCTGGTGGAGGAGCCCGGTACGACGATCACCACCGGGATGGACGCGCTGGCACACGCGGTGCGCACCGGACCCCAGGAGTCGGGGGCGCTCGCCGACCACCTGCTGGACCGGCTGTGGGAGCGCTGGGGCTCGGGCGACGACGTGGCCCTGCTGGTGCTGCGCCGGGCACCGGACCCGGGCACGCACCGGGCGCCGCGGATCCACCAGTACGTCCACCAGGCCGACCCCGAGGGTCTCTCCGAGGCCCGCTACGCGCTGCGCCAGGCGCTGCGCGACTGGGGGGTGCCGAGCCTCGCCGACGACGTGGAGCTGGCGGCGGGCGAGCTGCTGGTCAACGCCCTGCTGCACACCGACGGCGGCGCCGTGCTGACCATGGAGGTGCTGCCGGAGCCGGTCCGCCGGATCCGGCTGTGGGTCAAGGACCGTTCCAGCGTCTGGCCGCGCAGGCGCAGTCCCGGGGAGGCGGCGACCACGGGGCGCGGGCTGCTGCTGGTGGACGCGCTGGCCACGCACTGGGGCGTGGAGTCCCGGGGTGACGGCAAGGCGGTGTGGTGCGAGTTCGACGCCCCCGTCCCGATGTGACCGCGAGTGACCAGGTCGTCGCGCCAGGTTGTGGTGCCGGGTGGCCGGGGTGATGATCCGGGCATGGAGAGGATGCGGTCGTGGGGGCTCGTACTGCTGGGGGCGCTGGTGATCGCGGTGATCGCGGCCGGCGCGCCGAGGGTCGCCCACGGGGCGTCGGGGCGCGCGCACGCGGCGCCGGAGTGCCGGTCGGTGGCCTTCATGTCGATGACGGGCGCGGCGCCTGACTGCCGGTAGCGGCGGCTACCGGGCGGACCGGGGCCGTGGGCGGGCCGATGGGGCCCGGGCCCGTCAGTGGCCCTTGATCATGACGTGCTGCTCGTCCTGGGCCAGGGTGGCCTGCGAGACCGCGGTCGGCACCAGGGAAGCGCCGTGGATCCGGGCGACGGTCAGCCGGGACGCGGCCGTGGCCTCGCCGGGGTGGAAGCCGGGCATGACCCCCATCGTGCCGGTCACGGACCACTCGTGGACCGCGCCGTCGCATTCGGCGGTGCCCGCGCTCATGCCGAGCTTGTTGCCGTCCTGGCGGAGCTCGGTCTGGATCTGCACTCCCTCGGGTGACCCGGGCGCGCAGCGGTAGACCCCGGAAAGGGTGACGCGGCCGTCGTGCCGGATCGGCGCCTCGTCCTGCATGGAAATCATATCGCGGCCGGAATCGGCGCTCGCGGGCACCGCGCAGGCGCCGGCGGCGGCCAGTGCGGACAGCGCCGCGACGGCGATTCGGGATCCGGTCGTACTCATCGTTCCTCCAGGTGGATGCAGGCGGTACATTCCGCCGGAACGCATTGTGCAGGTCACCCGGCGGTATCTCGTTCCGCCGAATCGTGTCGGTGTGTGCAATTGCCCGCTCGGGCGCGTGAGACTGGCCGAAATACATCCCCGAAGGGATCCCGCATGCGCCAGTCCGCTCCTGTCCTCGCCCTCGCCCTGCTCCCGCTCCTGCTGTTCGGTTCCACCGGCTGCGAGAGCGCCCATGAGGGGGCGGCCCTCGCGCCGGCCGCCGCCCCGGCCGTCCCGGTCGACGACGGCGCCCCGGGCGGCGCCGACGAGGACGCTCCGGCCCCGGCCCCGGGGCAGGCCGCCGGGGCCGCCGTCAAGGACTCCCGGGTGGGTGACCCCGTACGGGTGCGGGGCCGCCAGGTGGGCCGTCACCTGCAGGCCGTCCTCACCGCGTACGTCGATCCGGCGATCAGCGTGGACGCGGCCTTCGCCCCGGCCGCGGGCAAGCGCTGGGTGGGCGCCGGGATGTCCTTCGTCAACGTGGGCGGGGCGACGTACGGGGCGCTCGGGCGCATGTGGGCGTACGACGGCGCGGGGCAGCGCTATCCGGCGGTGAAGACGGGGGAACTGACGACCGGGAAACCACTCGTCTTCGATTCCCTCTCCGTCGGTGACCGGGCCGAAGGATGGGTCGTGTTCGAAATTCCGGAAAACGCGCGGATCGTACGCCTCCAGTACCAGGACGCGAACACGCAGACGAATTCCGGAGAAGGATTCTGGGCGGTCTGACCCAGCCGGGTGAAGGGCCGGGAAAGGGTGCGGTGAAAGAGCACTAAGGTGCGGCCCATGACTTCGACTCACACCGAAATCGACCGGTCCCACCTCGGCACTCTTTCGGTGCTCGCGTGGATCGGCGATCCCGAGGACGGGCACAACATTCCGTACCTCATCGCCTACACCCTGGGCGACTGCCCGCACGGCCACGAGGCCGGCTCGGCGTCCGCGCGCGGGCTGCTGGAGCACCTGGGGCTGCGGATCGGCGACGAGGTACTGGACGGCACCACTCACCCGCACAAGTTCCCGGTGAAGATCCTCGTCGAGGGCGACCAGGTCGCGCTGACCGTGGAGGGCGAGGAGATCGGCCTCAACGCGCGGTGCACCGCCCCGCCGGAGTGGGTGGCCGCGGCCGCCGACAGCGACCAGGTCTACTTCCTCTTCGCCACCCGCCCCTGGCCCGAGGCCGTGCCCGGCGAGCCGGTCGACGCGGAGACGCTGAAGAAGTTCGTGGGCGACGAAGAGGTCCTGACCAGCAGCGTGCACGCGGTGCTGCGGGTGCAGCGGCTCAAGAAGTAACCACCGGGCGCGGGGCGCCGACCGCCGGGCTCCCAGCCTGCCCGGTGGCCGGCCCGCGCGTGCGGGCGTACGGACGGATCCGCGACGGGAACCGCGACCGCCAGGCCGCCGCGCCCGCGCCGGTCACCGGAGGCCGCCGCGCCCGCGCCGCTCAGGTGTCGAAGGCGAACCGCAGGGCCCGGACCCGGTTGTCGAAGTTCGACCCGGCGAGCTCCGGCAGCCCGACCGCCCGCAGGCCGACCGGCCGGGTCAGCAGCTCGCGGAACAGCGCCTTCATCTCCACCCGGGCCAGATGCGCGCCCAGGCAGAAGTGCGGGCCGCCGCCCCCGAAGCCCAGGTGCGGATTGGGCGAGCGGGTGATGTCGAAGGCGTCCGGAGCGGGGAAGACCGCCTCGTCGCGGTTGGCGGACGCGTAGTACAGCACCACCTTGTCGCCGGGCATGAACAGGTGCCCGCCGAGGGTGTGTTCGGCGACCACCGTCCGGCGGAACTGGATGATCGGCGTCGAGTGCCGGATCATCTCGTCCACCGCACCGTCGGCGTACTTCTCGAAATCCCCCAGCAGCAGCTCGCGCTGCTCCGGGTGATCGGTCAGCAGCGCCAGGCCGTGGGTGATCGCATTGCGGGTGGTCTCCACCCCGGCCACCATCAGCAGCGAGAAGAACGCGCCCAGTTGCCGCACGCCCAGGGCCTCGCCGTCCACGTTCGCGCGGACCAGCGCCGAGATCAGGTCGTCGGTGGGGTTCTTCCGCCGCTCCTCGGCGATCCCCGCGACCATCCGCTGCATCCGGGCCAGCGCCCGCAGCCCGCGCCCCGGCATCCGCAGCCGCGCTGCCAGGCCGCGCTCCACGCCGATGTTCTCCGAGGCGTGGTTGACCCGGTCGGCGATCTCCGCCCGGTACTCCCCGGGGATTCCCATCATGTTGCAGATGACGTCCAGCGGGAGCCGTGAGGAGACCGCCGAGACGAACTCCCCGGGCCGCTCCGCCAGTACGTCGTCCACGATCCGCGCCGCCACCGCGTGGATGTCGGCCTCGGCGGCCGCCAGCAGCCGCGGGGTGAACGCCCGCTGCACGATCTTGCGCAGCTGCGCGTGGTCCGCCCCGTCCAGATTGACCATCGAGTCCCCGAACAGCGCCCGCACCCAGCGGGCCGGCTCGGGCGTGGTCACCCCCGGCGCGCTCGCGAACACCTTCGGGAGCCTGCTCGCCTCCTGCACGTCCGCGTGCCGTACGAGCGCCCAGTGACCGCGCTCGGGACCGCGCCAGGAGGCCGGGCGCTCGGTGAACCAGCGCGGGCCGTCCAGCGCCCGCAGCCGGGCGAAGGCCGCCAGCCGGGCCTGCGGAGGCAGCTGCCAGAACGCCGGGTCGGCGAGATCGATGTCGGACGGATGCCGCTGTGCCGGGACCGTCATGGCCCGCACCTTCTTCCAGATGGTCAGGGTGTCCAGGGCGCCCTGGACCCGCGTGTCCCCCCGCCGCCCCCCACGGCCCCCGCTCACGCTGCTGAACGCGCCCGGTGCGCCAAGGTCACGCCCACCGCGACGGTGGCCGCCGCCACCAGTCCCGCCCACAGCACCGCGTGCTCCCCGGTCCAGGCACAGCCCAGGACCGCCGGCGCCGCCACCGGCAGGGTCAGCTGCTGGGCCGCGCCCCGCTTGAAGTGCCGCGCGTGCAGCAGCCACACCATCGCCAGGAACAGCGCGGCGGGCACGCACACCCCGAGGTTGGCGGCCAGTACGGACACGTGGGCCTTGCCGACCGCCTGCTCCACGGCCACCTCGATGCCCGCCCCGATCGCCGCCGCCGACCCGAGGATCAGGAAGTGCCCGTACCCCCAGGGCAGCGCCGAGCGGTTGCCCGTCACCCGTTCGTGCGCGGGCACCGCGAAGTAGATCCACCAGGCGGCGAACACCAGCAGCAGGCCGCCCGCGGCGATCGGCAGCAGCTCGCCCAGCGCGTCGTGCTCGTCCAGCGCCGACTGCACCGCGATCGTGCTGGCGGAGATCGTCTCGCCGAGCACGATCAGCGTGAACAGCCCGTACCGCTCCACGATGTGGTGGGCGTGCCACGGGGTCTGGTACGAGCGCTCGGCGATCAGCGGCACCGACAGCTCGGCCACCACCATCACCAGGAACAGCCAGCGCCGCATCCCCTCCGGAGCCAGCAGCAGCGCCACCCAGCCCGCCTGGCACACCACGAGCCCGGCCGCGTACGTCAGGGCCGACGTCCGGCCCGCACCGCTCTCCCCGGCGGCGGCCCGCAGCCACTGCACGGTCAGCGCCACCCGCATCACGAGGTAGCCGATGACCGCGATGGTCCAGTCGTCGGCGTCGAAGGCCCGCGGCACCCCGGCCGCGTAGATCAGCACGCCGGAGATCTGCACCAGCACCGCGATCCGGTACGGCACGTCGTCGGTGTCGTAGGCGGACGCGAACCACGAGAAGTTGACCCAGGCCCAGAACACGCCGAAGAACACGAACAGATAGCCGCTGATCCCGGCGGCCACGTGCCCCTCGGCGAGCGCGTGCACCAGGCGGGCCCCCGCCTGCGCCACCGCGACGACGAAACACAGGTCGAAGAACAGTTCCAGCGGGGTCGCGGCCCGGTGGCCCTCGTCGGGGCTGCGCGCGGTCATCGGTACGTATGCCATACCGGCCAGCACAGCAGCGCCCGGCCCCCTAACAGGCCAGGCGCGCGGCCCGCAGCGCCCGGGTACCCCGGGCGGACTCGTACCGGTCGACCACCAGGCGGGCGACGCCCGGATCGTCGGCCAGCGGCTCCGACACCGTCCAGGCCCCGGCCCCCGCGAGGGCGCGGCTGAACCGGCCCGGGGCCAGCAGGTGCGCGCCGAGCGCCACCCGCCGGTAGCCGGCGCCCCGCAGCGAGGCCAGCGCCTCGGCGACGGTGGGCCCGGCCGAGGTCAGACAGGCGGGCACGACCGGGACCGGCTCGGGGCCCGCATCGCCGTCGCGGTCCAGCAGCGCGGCCAGCTGGGCCGCGCAGGTCCGGGTCCCGTCGTTGCCGCCGGGGCGGGAGGAGCCCGCCCTGGCCACGACCACCGCGTCCGCCCGGGTGTAGGGGCCGCGGCGCCGCTCCGCCTCGCGCAGCCTGCTCCGCAGGGCCCGGGCCACCTCCCACGCGCCGCTCAGCCCCTCGGTGAGGACGCAGCCGGTGCCCTCCAGGACGGCGGGGAGGTCGACGCGGCGGTGGTAGCCGTCGCCGAGCAGCAGCGGGACCACCACCGCGCGCGGGTGCGCCCGTACCGCGTCGGCGAGCGAGGGGCGCTGCACGTCGAGGTGGCCCACGGCCGCGTGGACCCCGCTCAGCGCCTCGATCGTCGCCACCAGCCGGGAGACCGTCCGCGCGGCGGCCGGGACGGCGCTGCCGTGCACGGCGAGTACGAGCATGGCGCTGCCCTCCAAGGAATCCCGCATCGGTGCCTTCGCCCCCCGGCTTCCACGCTAGGCGCGGGCCGCGCCCGCCACACGCACCCCAAAGGCCTTCGCCGCAGGTCACAGGTCCCGCGCGGAAGAGGTCCGGCGACCCGCGCCGACGGGCCCTTCACCGCCGTCGGGGGCCGCGGCGCGGACCTACCGTCAGAAGGCCGCCAGTGGTGGCGGCAGGCGCGCGACGCGGCGCGCCGCCCCGGGAACGGACGGAGTGGGACCATGGCGCAGACGCTGGTCGTCATCGGCCACGGCATGGTGGGACACCGCCTACTGGAGGCACTCGCCGAGCGCGGCGCGCTGGCGGGCCCCGGCGCGGGCGGCGCGGGCGGCTGGCACGTCGTCGTCCTCGCCGAGGAACGGCGGCCCGCCTACGACCGCGTGCACCTGTCCGCCGCCTTCACCGGAGCGAGCGGCGCGGAACTGGCCCTGGCCGAGCCCGGCTTCGTCGCACGGCACGCCATCGACCTGCGCCTCGGCGACCCCGCCACGCAGATCGACCCCGCCGCCCGTACGGTGACCAGCGCCTCCGGCGCGGTGATCGGCTACGACGCCCTGGTGCTCGCCACCGGCTCCTCCCCCTTCGTGCCCCCGATCGACGGCGCCGACGCCGGGGGCTGCTTCACGTACCGCACCCTCGACGACGTCGAAGCGCTCACCGCCTACGCGGCGGGACCCGGCGTCCGTACGGGCGTGGTCATCGGCGGCGGACTGCTCGGCCTGGAGGCGGCGGGCGCGCTGCGCACCCTCGGACTGACCACGCACGTCGTGGAGTTCGCGCCGCGGCTGATGCCCCTCCAGGTCGACGACGGCGGCGCGGCCGCGCTGCGCGCCACCATCGAGTCGATGGGCGTCGCGGTGCACACGGGCGTCGGCGCGGGCGGGGTGCGGGTCCACGCGGACGGGCGGGCGCGGGCGCTGCGGCTGACCAACGGCGAGGAGATCGGCGCGGACGTCGTGGTGTTCTCCGCCGGAGTGCGCCCGCGCGACCGCCTGGCCCGCGCGTGCGGGCTCGCCGTCGGCGACCGCGGCGGTGTGGTCGTCGACGCGCACTGCCGCACCAGCGACCCGTGCGTCTACGCGATCGGCGAGTGCGCGCAGACCGTCGACGGCAGGGTCTACGGGCTGGTCGCCCCCGGCTACCAGATGGCGGAGACGGTCGCCGAGGCGCTGGCCGGCGCCGGGAAGCTGACCTTCACCGGGGCCGACACCTCCACCAAGCTCAAGCTGATGGGCGCCGACGTGGCCTCCTTCGGGGACCCCTTCGCCCCCGAGGGGCAGGGCGCCGCGGTCTCCGTGGTCTTCTCCAACGCCCGCGAGGGCGTGTACAAGAAGCTGCTGCTCGGCCCCGACGGGGCGCTGCTCGGCGGGATCCTGGTCGGCGACGCGCAGGCGTACGGGTCGCTCAAGCCGCACGCCGGCCGCCTGCTGCCCGGCCCGGCGGAAGCCTTCATCCTGCCGTCCGCGGAGGGCGCCGGACCGCCCGGAGCGGACGCCCTGCCCGACGACGCGGTGGTGTGCAGCTGCCACAACGTCACCAAGGGCCAGGTCCGTACGGCCGTGACCGCACAGTCGCCGGCCGACCTCGGCGGGATCAAGAAGTGCACCAAGGCGGGCACCGGCTGTGGCGGCTGCCTCGGCACGCTGCAGGGCGTACTGGACGCCGAGCTGGCGGCGGCGGGCGTCGAGAAGGCGCGCGGCCTGTGCGAACACTTCGCGCTGACCCGCGCCGAGATCTACGCGAAGGTGGCCGCCGAGCACATCCGCAGCTTCACCGAGCTCCTGGAGCGGTACGGCGCGGGCGGCGAGGGCTGCGCGGTCTGCAAGCCGGTCGTGGCGAACGTACTGGGCACCCTCGCCCCGGACCTCGGGCTCGGGCACGTCCTGGAGGGCGAGCAGGCGGCGCTCCAGGACTCCAACGACCTCTTCCTCGCCAACCTCCAGAAGGACGGCACCTACTCGGTCGTCCCGCGGGTCGCGGGCGGCGAGATCACCGCCGACCAGGTCATCGCGATCGGCGAGGTCGCCCGGGACTACGGCCTCTACACGAAGATCACCGGGGCCCAGCGGATCGGCCTCTTCGGCGCCCGCGCGGAGCAGCTCCCCGACATCTGGCGGCGCCTCGGCGGGGCAGGCTTCGAGTCCGGCCAGGCGTATGGAAAGTCCCTGCGCGCGGTCAAGTCCTGTGTGGGCGCCCGCTTCTGCCGCTTCGGGCAGGGCGATTCGATCCAGCTCGCCATCGACCTGGAGCTGCGCTACCGGGGCCTGCGGACGCCCCACAAGTTCAAGGGCGGGGTGTCGGGCTGCGTGCGCGAATGCGCGGAGGCCCGCGGCAAGGACGTCGGGATCATCGCCACCAGCAAGGGGTGGAACCTGTACGTCGGCGGCAACGGCGGGGCCGTCCCGCGCCACGCGGACCTGCTGGCCGCGGACCTGACGAGCGGGGAACTCTTCGCGCTGGTGGACCGGTTCCTCATGTACTACGTCCGCACCGGGGAGCGGCTGGAGCGGACGGCGGCCTGGGTCGAGCGCCTGGGCGGCGGTTCGGCGGGGCTGGAGCACCTCCGGGCGGTGCTGATCGGGGATTCGCTGGGGATCTGCGCGGAGCTGGAGGCGCAGATGGAGCGGCATGTGGCGGCGTACCAGGACGAGTGGCAGGCGGTGCTGGAGGACCCGGTGGCGCTGGCGCGCTTCGGGGGCGTGGGTTCCGGGGGCGTCGGCTCCGGTGGCGTGGGCTTCGATGGCGTCGGCTCCGGTGGCGTCGGCTTCGGCGCGGCGGAGGCCTTGGAGCCGGGCCGCGGGCGCGCGGTGGTGCTGCCCGACGGCAGCCGGGCGGCGCTCTTCAAGGACCGCTCGGGCGAGGTCTACGCGGTCGGCGACCGGGACCCCTTCTCGGGGGCCGACGTGATGGCGAACGGCATCATGGGTACCCGCGACGGCGTCCCGGTGGTGACCTCGCCGATGCACAAGCAGGTCTTCGACCTGCGGACCGGCGTCTGCCTCGACGACCCGGAGGTCTCGCTGCCGGTCCTGGAGATCCAGCGGCGGCCGTAGCGGCAGCCGGAAGCGGAGGCCGTAGCGGCATCCGGAAGCGGCGGCGGCCGTAGCGGCAGCCTCAAGGCACCGCGGGAGCGCGACCAACGCCCTGTGGGCGGCAGGACCTTGTCCTGTCGCCCACACGACGTTCTCCCCTGACGCGCGGCGGGTCCGCGGGCGGAACCTGAAGGGGTCAGGACCCTCAGCACCCGTTCTCAACGTTCAGGACACGCCATGAGTTCCGTCATCCAGGACGCGCCCCCGGCGACAGGCCGTGCGCAGGCGCCCGACCCGGCGCAGCACCGGCCCGGCCGCACCATCACCGAATGGACCCCGGAGGATCCGTCCTTCTGGAGCTCCACGGGTAAGAAGGTCGCCACCCGCAACCTCTGGATCGCGGTTCCGGCGCTGCTGGTCGCCTTCGTCGTCTGGCAGGTGTGGAGCATCACGGCCACCAACCTCAAGGACGTCGGCTTCGGCTTCAGCCAGTCGCAGCTGTTCTGGCTGACGGCCGTCCCGGGCATCACCGGCGGCACGGCCCGCATCTTCTACACCTTCCTCGGCCCGATGGTCGGCCAGCGCCGCTTCACCGCGGTCTCCACGCTCGTCCTGATCGTGCCGCTGCTCTGGCTGGGCTTCGCGGTCCAGGACCCGCGGACCTCGTACACGACGATGGCCCTGATCGCCGCCCTCTGCGGCATCGGCGGCGCCAACTTCTCCTCCTCGCTGGCCAACATCGGCTTCTTCTACCCGAAGCGCGAGAAGGGCAACGCGACCGGCATCAACGGCGGCCTGGGCAACCTGGGCGTGTCCGTGGTGCAGCTGCTGACCCCGATCCTGATCACCTCCTCGGTGCTGGCGATCGGCGCGGGGCAGCGGAAGGCGAACGGATCGGAGATCTACCTCCAGAACGCCGCCTTCGTCTGGGTGCCGGTGCTCGTGGTGCTGGCCGTGGTGGCCTGGTTCGGCCAGAACGACCTGAAGGTCGCCTCCACCCCGTTCAGCCAGCAGAAGGTCATCTTCAAGCGCAAGCACAACTGGGTGATGACCTGGCTCTACGTCGGCACCTTCGGCTCCTTCATCGGCTTCGCGGCGGCCCTGCCGCTGCTGATCAAGACGACCTTCCCGGCGTACTCCGTCGCCACCTACGCCTGGATGGGCCCGGCGCTGGGCGCGCTGGCCCGGTGGGCGGGCGGCTGGATCGCCGACAAGCTGGGCGGCGCGCGGGTCACGATCCTGTCGTTCGTGGGCATGGCCGCGTCGATCATCGGCGTGATCACCTTCCTGCCCGCGGGCTCCGGCTCCGGGTCCTTCTACGGCTTCTTCTGCTGCTTCCTGTCGGCGTTCTTCTTCTCCGGCATCGGCAACGGCTCGACCTTCCGCCAGATCCCGGTCATCTTCCGCGGCCTGCACCTGAAGGGCCTGGAGGAGGGCACCCCGCGGTACGCGGCCGCGCTGAAGGAGGCGGAGATCGAGTCGGGCGCGGTCACCGGTTTCACCGCCGCGATCGCCGCATATGGCTTCTTCTTCATCCCGGCGATGTTCGCGAACTTCGCGGTCACCAGCGCGATGTGGGGCTTCGTGGCCTTCTACGCGAGCTGCGTGGTCGTGGCCTGGTACTTCTACGCCCGCAAGGGCGCCGAGGCCCCCAGCTAGGTCCCTTCCGCGCGGATATTTGTGAATGGTTTCACAAGCGCGCGAAGGGCTTAAGGCCTGCTCGAAATGCCAGGTCAGCGGGTGTGTGGGGCGACCCGGGCCGGAAGCGGGGGGACCTTCGGGCCCCGGTTCGGGACCAACGCGGCCGCAAATGATCGATCAAATGGCGTGCAATGGATACAAGCAATGAGGCGACTCGGAAGGTGCGGGCGATGACTGTCACCCCTGCGGACACCACGAAGAACGGCGGAGCCTGGAACGGCTTCAAGGGCGGCCTGTGGCGCGACGCCATCGACGTCCGCGACTTCATCCAGCAGAACTACACGCCGTACGAGGGCGACGACTCCTTCCTCGCCGGCCCGACCGAGCGCACCACCGCCGTGTGGAAGGCGATCACGGACAGGTTCCCCGAGGAGCGCGCGAAGGGCGTCTACGACGTCGCCCACGACATCCCCTCCACGATCACCGCGCACGCCCCCGGCTACATCGACCGCGACAAGGACCTGATCGTCGGCCTCCAGACGGACGCCCCGCTCAAGCGCGCGATCATGCCGTACGGCGGCTGGCGCATGGTCGCCGGCGCCCTGGAGACGTACGGCTACCCGGTCTCCGAGGACCTGGAGCAGGTCTTCACGCAGTACCGCAAGACCCACAACGCCGGTGTCTTCGACGCCTACACCCCCGAGATCCGCGCCGCCCGCAAGGCGGGCATCGTCACCGGTCTGCCCGACGCCTACGGCCGCGGCCGCATCATCGGCGACTACCGCCGCGTGGCCCTCTACGGTGTCGACCGCCTCATCGCCGTGAAGAAGGAGGAGAAGGAGGAGCTGAACGCCCTCCCCGCGGGCAACCGCTCGCTGGAGGAGACGATCCGCCTGCGCGAGGAGCTCGCCGAGCAGATCCGCGCCCTCGCCGAACTGAAGGCGATGGCGGCCTCCTACGGCCACGACATCTCCGGGCCGGCCACCACCGGCCGCGAGGCCGTCCAGTGGCTGTACTTCGCCTACCTCGCCGCCGTGAAGGAGCAGAACGGCGCGGCCATGTCGCTCGGCCGCACCTCCACCTTCATCGACGTCTACCTCCAGCGCGACATCGACGCCGATCTCCTGACGGAGGAGCAGGCGCAGGAGCTGATCGACGACTTCATCATCAAGCTCCGCATCGTGCGCTTCCTGCGCACCCCGGACTACGACGAGCTGTTCTCCGGCGACCCGACCTGGGTCACCGAGTCGATCGCGGGCATGGGCGAGGACGGCCGGCCGCTGGTCACCAAGTCCTCCTTCCGCTACCTCCAGACCCTGTACAACCTCGGCCCGGCGCCCGAGCCGAACATGACGGTCTTCTGGTCGCCCCGGCTGCCGCAGGGCTTCAAGGAGTTCTGCGCGCGGGTCTCCATCGACACCTCGTCGGTCCAGTACGAGTCGGACGAGCTGATGCGCCCGCGCTTCGGCGACGACACCGCCATCGCGTGCTGCGTCTCGGCGATGCCCGTCGGCAAGCAGATGCAGTACTTCGGCGCCCGCGTGAACGTCGCCAAGACCCTGCTCTACGCGATCAACGGCGGCCGGGACGAGAAGTCCGGCGCCCAGGTCGGGCCCGCGACCGGCGCGCTGACCTCCGAGGTGCTCGACTACGACGAGGTCATGGCCAAGTTCGGCGAGCAGATGGAATGGCTGGCGGACACCTACGTCCACGCGCTGAACGTCATCCACTACATGCACGACAAGTACGCCTACGAGCGCATCGAGATGGCGCTCCACGACCGCGACGTGCGCCGCACGATGGCCTGCGGGATCGCCGGACTCTCGGTCGCAGCGGACTCGCTGGCCGCGATCAAGTACGCGAGGGTCACCCCGGTGCGCGACGAGACCGGCCTGGTCACGGACTACGTGATCGAGGGCGAGTACCCGGCGTACGGCAACAACGACGACCGGGTCGACGACATCGCGGTGTGGCTGGTCGAGGAGTTCATGAAGAAGGTGCGCAGGCACCCGACCTACCGCGGCGCCGAGCACACCCAGTCGGTGCTGACCATCACCTCGAACGTCGTCTACGGCAAGAAGACCGGCAACACGCCGGACGGACGCCGCGCGGGCGAGCCGTTCTCCCCGGGTGCCAACCCGATGAACGGCCGTGACACCCACGGGTACGTGACCTCCGCGCTGTCGGTCGCGAAGCTGCCGTACGAGGACGCCGAGGACGGCATCTCGCTGACCAACACGGTCACCCCCGACGGCCTGGGCCGCACCCCCGAGGAGCGGATCAGGAACCTGGCGGGCGTGCTCGACGGGTACATGGCCAGCGACGGCTTCCACATGAACGTGAACGTGCTCAACCGCGACACGCTCATGGACGCCATGGAGCACCCGGAGAACTACCCGCAGCTCACCATCCGCGTCAGCGGGTACGCGGTGAACTTCGTCCGGCTGACCCGCGCACAGCAGATGGACGTGCTGAACCGCACGTTCCACGGCTCCCTCTAGAGGCGGGGGGCCGCCCGGATCCCTCCGCGCTCCGGGCGGCCCCCGTCCCGGCCCCCGTCCCGGCCTCCCACCAGATCAGCCCCTCGCATCTGGAGCACCTGCCATGACCGTCCTGTTCGGTACGACCATCCCCGTCGGCGCCGCCCACGCCGTCCCCGTGGGCCCGGGGCGGAGCCCCCGGACCCCCGCCGCCGCCGCGACCCAGCGGCCGAGCGAGGGCTCCGTGCACTCCTGGGACCTGTCGACGGGCGTGGACGGTCCCGGCACCCGGTTCGTCACCTTCCTCGCGGGCTGCCCGCTGAGCTGCCTGTACTGCCACAACCCCGACACCATGCGAATGCGCAGCGGCAAGCGGACCTCGGCCGATGACGTGATCGCCGAGGCGCGCAAGTACACCCGCTTCATCACCGCCTCCGGCGGCGGCGCCACGGTCTCCGGCGGCGAGCCGCTGCTCCAGCCGGTCTTCGCGGGCGAGCTGCTGCACCGGATGAAGCACGACCTCGGGCTGCACACCGCCCTGGACACCTCCGGGTTCCTCGGGGCCCGCGCCACCGACGCGCTGCTGCGCGATGTGGACCTGGTGCTGCTGGACATCAAGTCCTGGGACCGGGAGACGTACCAGAAGGTCACCGGCCGCCCGCTGGAGCCCACCCTCGACTTCGCCCGCCGCCTGGCCGGCCTCGGCAACGACGTGCACCTGCGCTTCGTGCTGGTGCCGGGGCTGACCGACGCCCGGGAGAACATCGAGGGCGTCGCCGACTTCGCGGCCGGGCTCGGCAACGTCTCGCGGGTCGACGTACTGCCCTTCCACAAGCTAGGGGAGAGCAAGTGGGAGGCCCTGGACATGGAGTTCTCCCTGCATGACACGCCGTCGCCGACCGCCGGGCAGATCGCGGAGGCCAAGGCGGTCTTCGCGGCGCGGGGCCTGACGGCGGTCTGAGACGTGCTTCCCTTTCGTACGCGCCTTCAGTACTTCCCCCTCGCTTCCCTCCAATGGCCTAGCGACAATGCCCGCGTAGCAGGCTGAAACGGGACATAAGACCTAGCGTGGTCCTGTGCCCGAGCCCTCAGAAGTACTCGACGCAGCGCCACCCCCCGACGAGGCGCCCCCGCCGCGGACGCGGCCGGGGACGCGGCCGGGGGCGCGGCCGGGGGCGGGGCGGTCCGTCACCGCCCGGGCCAGCCTGGCGGGCGCCGTGGTCTCCCTGCTCCTGATCGCCGCGATCGTGCTCGGCAGCAGGCTGCTGCGCGACTTCGACTCCGCCCTGCTCCCGTACGCCGTCGCCACCGTCTTCCTGGCCTTCGGCGTCGCCTACCGCTACACGGTCTGGGTCTCGGCCCCCGGCGCGCGCCGCCTTTTCAAGAAGGGCTTCGGCAGCCTCTTCTCGGGCGCCAACTTCCGCAAGGCCCCCACCGCCCTGCCGAAGATGATCGCCACCTACCTGGGCTTCCAGAAGTTCCTGGGCGCCCGCTCGCACGCCCGCTGGGCCGCCCACCAGCTGATCTTCTGGGGCTGCGTCCTGGCCGCGCTGATCACCTTCCCGCTGACCTGGGGATGGTTCACCTTCACCTCGGGCAGCGCCTCGGGACCCGGCTACGAGATGCGGATCTGGGGCATCAAGGTGCTCGGCTTCGACGCGCTGAGCATCCCGGGCTGGCTGATGTTCCACGGCCTGGACATCGCCGCCGTCCTCGTCATCCCCGGCGCCTCGTACTTCCTGTGGCGGCGGATGAAGGACCGCGGAGCCATCACCGGGCAGCGCTTCGCCTACGACCTGCTCCCGCTGATCCTGCTGATCGTCATCTCCGTGACCGGGCTGCTGCTCACCTTCTCCTCGATCTTCCTGCACGGCGGCGGGTACGAGTTCCTGGCGATCCTGCACATGGTCTCGGTGGTCTTCACCCTCATCTACATCCCCTTCGGGAAGTTCTTCCACATCGTGCAGCGGCCGGCCGCCGTCGGGATGCAGCTCTTCAAGTACACCGCCCGCCAGGACGAGCAGGTCTTCGCCTGCAAGCGGTGCGGGGAGCCCGTGGACACGGCCCCGTACGTCGAGAACCTGCGCGGCACCATGCGCGACCTGAAGCTCGACTTCGACGCCTGGGCGGAGTACTGCCCGCGCTGCAAGCGGGTGCTGCGCGGCGGCGCGTACCTCGACCACGTCAAGAAGGGCTTCAAGTGAGCCGGCAGCCCCTCCCCCTCGACCCTTCGCTCTCCCCGCCCGGCACCCGCGACTTCCGGGACGCGGGCGGGATCCCGGCGGACCAGTGGCATGCGGACCAGAACGGCGAGACGCTCGTCCCCACCCACTGCTGCTTCTGCGGGGTGCAGTGCGGGATGTACCTGCGCGTCGACAAGGGCGGCAAGGTCTTCGGCGTCGAACCGCGCAACCACGACATCAACCGGATGCGCCTGTGCCCCAAGGGCATCAACGCCTACCAGCAGGTCAACCACCCCGACCGGCTGACCGCGCCGCTGCTGCGCCGCTCCCGGGACGAGCCCTTCAAGGAGGTCTCCTGGGACGAGGCGCTGGACCACACCGTCGCCGAGATCCGGCGCATCCAGGGCGCCCACGGCAACGACGCCTTCGGCCTGCTCGGCGGCGCGAGCCTGTACTCCGAGAAGACCTACCTGGTCGGCAAGTTCGCCCGGGTCGCGCTCAAGACCCGGCACGTCGACTACAACGGGCGGCTGTGCATGGTCAGCGCCGCCGGGGCCAACAAGCTGGCCTTCGGCATCGACCGGGCGGGCAACCCCTTCTCCGACATCCTCCTCACCGACTGCCTGCTGATCGCCGGGTCGAACGTGGGGGAGTGCTTCCCCGTGATGACCCAGTACGTGTGGGGCGCCCGCGACCGGGGCGCGAGCCTGATCGTGGTCGACCCGCGCGAGACGGCGATCGCGCGCACCGCCGACGTCCACGTCGCCCTCAAGCCCGGCACCGACTCGGCCTTCTTCAACGCCGTCCTCGGCGTGGTGATCGAGGAAGGGCTGACCGACGAGGCCTTCCTCGCCGAGCACACCACCGGCTGGGAGGAGGTCAAGGCGACCGCCGCGCAGTACTCCCCGGTCCGCGCCGCCGAGATCTGCGGGATCCCCTCCTCCCAGGTCGTCCAGGTCGCCCGGATGTTCGCGGGCGCCGGGAACGCCATGGCGATGCACGCGCGGGGCGTGGAACACCACTCCCAGGGCGTCGAGAACTGCCTGTCGATCATCAACCTCTGCACCGCCACCGGAAACCTCGGCAAGCCGGGCGCCGGATACGGCACCATCACCGGCCAGGGCAACGGTCAGGGCGGCCGCGAACACGGCCAGAAGTCCGACCTCCTCCCCGGCGGCCGCTCCATCCTGAACGAGGAACACCGCCGCCAGATCTGCGAGATCTGGGGCATCGAGGAGTCCGAGCTCCCGCTCGCCGGCACCTCCATGATGGAGATGGTCTGGCAGATGCAGCGGCGCGAGATCCGCGGTCTGATCGGCATCTGCAACAACCCCTTCGTCTCGCTCCCGAACTACGGCACGGTCAAGGAGGGCTACGACACCCTCGAGTTCCACGCACAGTTCGACTTCTTCCTCTCCGAGACCGCCACCAACGCGCATGTGGTCTTCCCGGTCACCGTCTGGGCCGAGGACGAGGGCGTCATGGCCAACACCGAGGCCCGCGTCGTCAAGCACAACAAGGCCCAGGAGCCGCCCGCCGGGGTCCGCACCGACACCTGGGTGATGTGCGAGCTGGCGCGGCGCCTCGGAGTGGGCGACAAATTCGACTTCCCCGGCTCCCGCGAGGTGTTCGAGGAGCTGCGCGTCGCCTCAGCGGGCACGGTCAACGACTACTACGGGATCACCTACGAACGCCTGGAGGAGACCGGCGGCATCGCCTGGCCCTGTCCCTCCACCGACCACCCGGGCACCCCCCGGCTGTTCGAGGGCGGCACGACCTTCCACCCCGACGGGAAGGTCCACCTGCAGGTCGTCGAATGGCATCCGCCGATGGACGCCTACACCGAGGAGTACCCCCTCTCCCTCACCACCGGGCGCACCGTCGCGCACTTCCTCTCCGGCAACCAGACCCGCCGTCTGGGCGCCCTGGTCGAGCAGACCCCGCGCCCGTGGGTGGAGGTCCACCCCTCGCACGGCTTCCGCAACGGCGATCCGGTCCGGGTGGTCACCCGCCGGGGCAGCGAGGTCTTCCCGGCCCTGGTCACCGAGGCGATCCGCCCGGACACCGTCTTCATCCCCTACCACTGGCCCGTCCCGACGGCAGCGAACGCCCTGACCATCGACGCCCTGGACCCGCGCTCCAAGATCCCCGAGTACAAGGTCTGCGCCGCCCGGATCGAGGCCGCCGAGCGCGTCGACGAGGTGCCCGCCCCGCCCACGGCCCCCGGCCACGAGGCCTATCCGGAAACCCAGGTGTCCCGCACCGACCCCCTGCCCCCCACGTCCCCCCAGGGCCGCGGCACGGCGGAGAGGAGCTGATCGCGCCATGATGGGCAGAACGATCTTCATCGACCCGGGACGCTGCATCGGCTGCCAGGCCTGTGTCTCCGCCTGCCGCGAATGCGACTCGCACCGCGGCAAATCGATGATCCACCTGGACTACACCGATCCCGGCATGTCCGTCGCCTCCCTTCCCACGGTCTGCATGCACTGCGAGGACCCGGTCGCGCCCTGCGCCGAGGTGTGTCCCGCCGACGCGATCCTGGTGACCGCCGACGGCGTGGTGCAGCAGGCCGACACCACCCGCTGCATCGGCTGCTCCAACTGCGTCAACGCCTGCCCCTTCGGCGTCCCGAAGATCGACCTTCAGGCGAAGCTGCAGATGAAGTGCAACCTCTGCTACGACCGCACCTCCTACGGCCTGGCCCCCATGTGCGCCACGGTCTGCCCCACCGGCGCCCTGTTCTACGGCACCCTCGAGGAACTCCAGGCCGAGCGCCCCGGCGTCCAGGTCGCCGACTCCTTCGTCTTCGGCGACGTGGTCGTGCAGACCGGTGTGGCGATGGTCGTTCCCGCCGACAAGGTGCAGTGGCCCGTCCCGGGCGGGCTCCCCGTCGTCGAGATCAACGGAGTGGATGTCCGATGAGCGTCACCGAACAGCCCGCTCCCGGCCCGGGCGGCGAACACGGCCCCGGCCCGGACGCGGACACGGGGGTGGGCGCGGGCGCCGACACGGGGGTGGACGCCGCCGCCGTGCAGCTCAGGGACCGGATCAGCGCCGATTCCCTGACCACCCGGCGCGACTACCTGCGGATCGTCGCCACGGTCTCCGGCGGGCTGGCCATCGGAGGCGTGGGCGTGGCCGCCGGCATCCTGCACCGGCACGGGGACAACGAGACCCTGCCCAAGCCCAAGAAGGTCGCCGACCTGCTCCCTCCGGGGCACTCCGTGGCCTTCCGGTTCCCCGGCGAGGAGGACCGCGCCCTGGCCGTACGCCTCCAGGACGGCTCCCTCGTCGGCTACTCCGCCGTCTGCACCCACCTGGCCTGCGCGGTGCTCTGGCGCGAGGACCGCGGCCCGGACGGGGAGCTGTACTGCCCCTGCCACGAGGGAGTCTTCGACGCCCGCACCGGCGAGGTCACCGCGGGCCCGCCACCCCGCCCGCTCCCCAAGGTCTTCCTGAGCGAGCAGGTGGACGGAAGCGTCTGGGCCGTGGCCACCGCCCGGTCCGGAGAGCCGGCCAAGGAAGCCCTGTGCCGGCAGTTCAGCGACGCCCGCCCCGAGATGGCCGCCCGCCTGGGCTGCCCGGGCGCGGCCCGCGCCACCGAGAGCAGGCGGACATGAGCGACCCCCGGGTTCCTCCCCGGCCCGCCTACCGGCCGGGCAGCGCCCAGCCCCGGCTGAACCGGCCGGTCCGGGAGCGCTACCCCCAGATCCGCCCGACCAGCGGCTACGGCGACCCCCGGATCCGGCACACGGGCCCCGGCCCGGGGGCCGGTACCGAGCAGGAACCGGAGCGTTCCTCGAAGCTCAACGCCCGTCTGGCCCTGGCCCTCACCGTCGTGATCGGCCAGCTCTGGGCGCTGACCGTGACCGTCAACGAGTGGATGAAGGGCAATGCCCACACGGCCTGGTGGGGGGCGGGATTCCTCTTCCTGTCCTTCCTCGTCGTGCTGGCTCTGTGGTTCCTCGACCCGAAGGACCGGTGACCATGTCGATACCCACCCCCACCCCCACCCCCACGTCCACGAAGCCGCGATCGCACCGCGCCGAGACCTACAAACCCGGCGCCACCATCGGGGACTGGCGCCCCGAGGACGACGGTTTCTGGCAGTCCACCGGCCGCACGGTGGCCCAGCGCAACCTCTGGATCTCGATCCCCGCGCTGATGCTCGGCTTCGTGGTCTGGCAGGTCTGGTCCGTCACCGTGGTCAAACTGAACGACGTCGGCTTCGGCTTCTCCAAGTCGCAGCTGTTCTGGCTGACCGCCATCCCGGGCATCACCGGCGGCACCTTCCGGATCCTGTACACCTTCATCGGGCCGATCTTCGGCGAGCGGAAGTTCACCGCGCTCAGCACCCTGGTCCTGGTGGCGCCGATGCTCTGGCTGGGCTTCGCCCTCCAGGACACGGGCACGCCGTACTGGGAGCTGGCCCTGATCGCGGCCGTCTGCGGGATCGGCGGCGCCAACTTCGCCTCCTCGATGGCCAACATCGGCTTCTTCTTCCCCAAACGGGAGAAGGGCAGCGCCAACGGCCTCAACGGCGGTCTCGGCAACCTCGGCGTCAGCGTGGTCCAGCTGGTCGCGCCGCTGGTGGTCACCGCGGCCGTCCTCGGCGCGCCGGCGGGCGGTCCGCAGCACGACGCCAAGAAGAACACCGACATCTGGCTCCAGAACGGCGCGTTCCTCTGGGTGCCGCTGCTGGTCATCATGGCGCTGCTCGCGTGGTTCCTGATGAACGACCTCAAGGTGGCCGCGGCCCCCTTCAGCGAGCAGAAGATCATCTTCAAGCGCAAGCACAACTGGCTGATGACCTGGCTCTACGTCGGCACCTTCGGCTCCTTCATCGGCTTCGCCGCGGGTCTGCCGCTGCTCATCAAGAACAACTTCGAGACCCAGGGCTACCAGGCCACCACATATGCCTGGATCGGCCCCTTCATCGGCGCGCTCATGCGCTGGGCCGGCGGCTGGCTCTCCGACAAGATCGGCGGGGCCAGGGTCACCATGCTGTCCTTCGTGGGCATGGCGGCCGCACTGGTCGTGGTGATCTTCGCGCTGCCGTCCGGCGGTGACCGGGGAAGCTTCTGGACCTTCTTCATCGGCTTCCTGGCGGCCTTCTTCTTCTCCGGTCTCGGCAACGGCTCGACCTTCCGGCAGATTCCGGTGATCTTCCGGGACCAGCACGCGAAGCGCGCCGAGGGCCAGGGACCCGAGGCGCAGGCCGCCGCCCTCAAGCAGTCCGAGATGGAGGCGGGCGCCGTCACCGGCTTCTCCTCGGCGATCGCCGCCTACGGCTTCTTCTTCATCCCGGCGATGTTCGCCGCGATGGCGGTCACCAACGCGCTGTGGATGTTCATCGGCTTCTATGCGACCTGCCTGGCCGTCTGCTGGTGGTTCTACGCCCGCAAGGGCGCCGAGGCTCCCAGCTGATCCGCCGCGGGGGCGGCCGTACCCTTGAGGCATGAGTACCGCCCCCGCCTCCGGACCGCAGTCACCCCAGCCCGCCGGGCCCCGGCCGAAGCCGAAGCTGGACTTCGACGACCCGCTGGACCGGCAGTCCACGGACGACACGGACCGGGGCTGGGGAGAACGGCCGCCCGCCGCGGACAGCGCGGCCGACCTGGCCCGCTTCCTCGACGAGAAGCCGCCGCACCACGTCTGAGTCAGGCCGAGGCGTCCCGCCCCTGGCCGCCCGGGCCCGCGTTGCGCTGGGCGACGAGGGTGTCGCGGATCTCCTTGAGGACCTCCAGCTCGGTGATCTCCATCGTCTCCTGGACGCCTTCCCTGGCCCTGCGCCGCTGCTCCACCTTGGCCAGGTACTTCGCCATCGGCAGCACCATCAGGAAGTAGACGACGGCGGCGGTGATCACGAAGCTCAGCGTCGCGTTCAGCACCGTGCCCCACATGATCGGGATGCCGGAAACGACCTCGCCCGTCGCGTTCGTCTCGCACGGGCTCTTCAGGCAGGACGAGTACCTGTCCAGGTCCTTCGTGCCGATCGCGCCGACCAGCGGGCTGATGATCCCCTTGACCACCGAGTTCACGATGTTCGTGAACGCCGCGCCGATGACCACGGCCACCGCGAGGTCGACCACGTTGCCCCGCATCAGGAAGGCCTTGAAGCCTGCCAGCAGGCCGGTCTTCTTCTCGCTCACCACTGCATCTCATTTCGCTCGTACTGCACTCGGAGTCAACGGTTCCGAAAACTACGGCAGTCCGGGCACGGCGTGTCCAATCGAGGCCCACCTTCAGGTGACTTGTCCGCGCGCGCGTACGGCTCAGCACAACGTCACCGCCAAGCGCGTCACGCTACCCGCCCCCACCAGAGCCCGCGCGGTGTCCCGGGGCACCGACAGGACCACCAGCGCCCCACCGTCCCCGACACCCTTGTCCGCGACGGGCACTTCGGCAACCCGGGCCCCCTCGGCCAGCACCCGCGGCGGGCCGTCCCGCTCGGCCGCCACCACGTCCACCCGGTCCCCGGGCCGCAGCAGCCGGACCGTCGCCGGGTCGGCGATCCGCACCGGCGCCGACACCATCGGGACGGGCGCCGCGCGCCCGGCCGCCGCGGTCACCGGGGGAGGCGGCGGGGGCGGCGCGCCCCGCGAGGCCTGCGCCTCCGTCCCGGCGGCCGCGGCCAGCGCGGCGGCCGCCACCGCGAGCCCCGCACCGACCGCCCGCCGCCTGCGCCGCACGGCCCTGCGCAGCCGGTCCCCGCTGCGCCCCACCCGGAGCGGGGCGAAAGCCGGAACCACGTGCACCGGCCCACACGTAACGGCAGGCCCGGAAGCGGGGCGAGAGGAGCCGGCCGAGGAGGAACCGGCCGAGGAGGAACCGGCCGTGGACGAGCTGGACATGGCAACCACACCCTTCGTCAGGTGAACCCCGGGCGATCTGCCCGGGCTTCCCTCACGATCCCGCGGTCCCGCGGATCCCGCTCCGGGCTGTGGACGATCCCCAGGTTGTGGATAACTTCCTCACCCACACGGCCCCCACACGGCCCCCGCACGGCCCCCGTACGGCACCCGCACGGCGCCGACCGATGAGTTCCTCCGCCGCCCGCAGTCCTTCCTGTGACCGGACCCGCCTCCACGACCCCGTGGCGGCCCAGCCCAGCGAAGGACCCGCCATGACCCGCACCGACCGCAGCCCCCGGGCCCACACCCTCCAGGTGCCGGGCGTACGCCTGTACTACGAAGTGCGCGGCGCCGGACCGTTGCTCCTGCTCCTGGGGGCGCCGATGGACGCAGCCGCCTTCGGCGCGCTCGCCGACGCACTCGCCGCCGACCGCACCGTCGTCACCCTCGACCCCCGGGGGATCTCCGGCAGCGTCCTCGACGACCCGCGACAGGACTCCACCCCGGACCTGCGGGCCGACGACGTCACGGCCGTCCTGGACGCGCTGGGCGCCGACCGGGCCGACCGCGCGGCCCGCGCCGACGTGTTCGGCAGCAGCGGCGGCGCCGTCACCGGGCTCGCGCTCATCGCCCGCCACCCCGGCCGGGTACGCACCCTCGTCGCGCACGAACCGCCCTTGCTGGAGCTGCTCCCGGACGCCGCCGAGCGCCGTGCCGAGGCCGAGGAGGTCATCGAGGTCTTCCACCGTGCGGGAGCGGGCGCGGCCTTCGGCCGGTTCCTCGCCATGGCGGGCATCGCGGGCCCGGCGGACGGCGACGGCCCGGCGGACGGCGACGCCCCGGCACCCGGCAACGGCCCGGCGGACGGCGACGCCCCGGCGGGCATCGCCGGCCCGGCACCCGGCAACGGCCCGGACATCGCCCCCGGCCCGGAATCCGTCCCCGGCCCGGAAACCGGCGACCGCCCGACGCCCCAGGCCCCCGCGGCCCCGCCCTTCGAGCCCTCCGCCCAGGACCTGGCCAACAGCGCCCGCTTCTTCACCCACGAGCTGCGCGACACCATCGCCTACCGGCCCGACTTCCCGGCCCTGGCCGCGGGCGCCGACCGGATCGTCGTCGGCGTCGGCGCGGACTCCCGGGGCCAGCTGGCGCACCGCACGGCCGTCACCCTGGCCGCCCGCCTCGGCTCCACCCCGCCGACCGAATTCCCGGGCGACCACGGCGGCTTCCTCGCTCACCCCGAGGAGTTCGCGGCCCGCCTGCGCGCGGCCCTCACCGCCGGGTAAGGCCCCGGCTCCGGGCAGGGAGCACCCCGGCGCAGGCGCCCGACAGCCCCCGGCAGGCCTACGGCAGTTCGATGCCCAGGTCCCAGCCGTCGTGGGCGTGGGTGCACAGGCAGTCGCGGGACTCCGTCGGCGGGAGGGCGGTGACCGCGTCGAAGAGGACCTCGCGCAGGCGGCCGACGTTCTCGCCGAAGACGCGGAGCACCTCGGTGTGGGAGACGCCCTCGCCCGTCTCCGCGCCCGCGTCCAGGTCCGTGACCAGGGCGATCGAGGAGTAGCAGAGGCCCAGCTCGCGGGCGAGGACGGCCTCGGGGTGGCCCGTCATGCCGACCACGGACCAGCCCGCCGCCGCGTGCCAGCGGGATTCGGCGCGGGTCGAGAAGCGCGGCCCCTCGATGACGACCATGGTGCCGCCGTCCACCGGTTCCCAGTCGCGGCCCCGCGCCGCGGCCAGGGCGGCCGCGCGGCCCACCGGGCAGTAGGGGTCGGCGAAGGTGGTGTGCACGACGTTCGGGACGGATCCGTCCGGCAGGGGCTCGCCGTCGAAGTACGTCTGGGCGCGCGCCTTCGTACGGTCGACCAGCTGGTCCGGGACGAGCAGGGTGCCCGGGCCGTACTCGGGGCGCAGGCCGCCCACCGCGCAGGGGCCGAGCACCTGGCGGACGCCGACCGAGCGCAGCGCCCAGAGGTTGGCCCGGTAGTTGATCTTGTGCGGCGGGACCTTGTGGTCGCGGCCGTGACGCGGCAGGAACGCGACCTGGCGGCCGCCCAGCTCACCGAGGAAGAGGGAGTCGCTGGGCCTGCCGTACGGGGTGTCGACCTCGATCTCCGAGACGTCCTCCAGGAAGGAGTAGAAGCCCGAGCCGCCGATGACACCGATCTCTGCGTTCGCCATGGACCCCACCCTAACCGGGCATGCGAAAGGCCCCGCTGCCGGTGTGAGCGGCGCGGGGCCCTTCGCGTGGCGTGGGGCGCGCGGTGTGAACCGCGGAACGCGAAAGCGTGGAACGAGGAGCGTCAGGCGGCCGAGGTGCTGCCGCCGCTGCTCGACGAACCGCTCGACGACGAGGCCGAGGCCGACGACGAAGAGGACGAGGTCGAAGACGACGACGAGGCTGCCGGAGCGGACGCGGTCGCCGTCGACGCGGGCTTGGAGGCCGGCGTGCTGCTCGACGAGGAGCCGCGGCTGTCGTTCCGGTAGAAACCGGAGCCCTTGAAGACGATGCCGACCGCGGAGAACACCTTCTTCAGGCGTCCGTCACAGCTCGGGCAGACGGTCAGCGCGTCATCGGTGAACTTCTGCACGGCCTCAAGGCCCTCACCGCACTCGGTGCACTGGTACTGGTAGGTCGGCACGAATTTCCTCCTGGCACTCTCACTCAATGAGTGCTAACGACGTTCCATGGTGACGTATTCCGGCCGATCAGTCCACCGTCACCGGTACGCGGTGACCCACGACACGCTCATTCACACGGACGGAAGCCGTCGGCTTGGAGGTGTTGATGATCCGGCTCGGGGCCTTCGGCGCGTTCGCCGCCAGCTTGGAGCGCAGCGCCAGCAGGGTGACCAGCGCCAGCGCGGTGGCCACCGCCGGGACCAGGAAGCCGTACGACGACCCGTGGGCGTCGGTCAGCTGGCCCGCGATGGTGACCGCGGCGGCCTGCCCGAAGGCGACCGCTCCGGTCAGCGCGGTGAAGGCCTCGGTCCGCGCGGCGGCCGGGACCAGCTGCTCGATCATCGTGTAGCCGGTGATCAGGGCCGGGGCGATGCACAGGCCGACGACCAGACCGAGCGCGCCGAGGACGAACACGGAGTTCACGGTCCACAGCACGGACGCGGCGGCGGTCAGGCCGACGTAGCCGAGGATCAGGCGGCGGCGCGGGCCGATCTTCCAGGCGATGGTGCCGCAGGCGATGCCCGCGATCATGTTGCCGCCCGCGAAGATGCCGTAGAGCAGGCCGTTCGCGCCCGGGTTGCCGATCTCGTCGGAGAACGCGGCGAGCGAGATCAGCATGCCGCCGAAGACGGCGCCGATGCCGACGAAGGCGACGATCAGGACGCGCAGGCCGGGGAAGGACAGCGCCGAGACGTGCTTCGCGTCGCCCGCGAGCCGGGGCACCGGCTTGGGCTGGGTGCCGCGCTGGGCGGCGAAGAGCAGGCCGCCGATGAGGGTCAGGCCCGCCTCGGTGAGCAGACCGGCCGAGGGGTGGACGGTCGTGCACAGGAAGGTCGCGAGCACCGGGCCGACGACGAAGGTCAGCTCGTCGGTGACGGACTCCCACGCGGCGGCGGTCGACAGCAGCGGCGAGCCTTCGAGCTTGGCGGCCCAGCGGGCCCGGACCATCGGTCCGACCTGCGGCACCGAGGCGCCGGCCGGGACGGCGGCCAGCGCGAGGGCCCACAGCGGAGCGCCCGCGAGGGCGAGCAGGGTCAGCCCGACGACGGACGCGGCGTGCACGATGACGGTGGGGATCAGGACGGCGCTCTGGCCGCGGCGGTCGGCGAGCTTGCCGATCTGCGGGGCGAACAGGGCCATCGAGATGCCGGTGACGGTGGCGACGACGCCCGCGTCACCGAAGGATCCGGTGGTGTTCTGGACGAGCAGGACGATGCCGATGGTCAGCATCGCGAAGGGCTGCCGGGCGGCGAAGCCGGGGATCAGGAAGCTGAGGGCACCGGGCGTGCGCAGCAGCTGCCCGTAGCCGGGGCGGGACGTGTCGGTCGTGACCGCGGATGTCACGGCCTTGCCTTTCCGCTGCCTGGTAGAACTCCCCGACTGCGGACGGTGCACCGCCTTGTGAGCGAGTCGCACCCGTACATGTGGGAGCCCCGAGAGCTGTCCTCTTGCGCCGAACCGAGTGATACCTGGGCGCCCACTGCGGGGGGTGCCACGGCCGCCGAGCGGTCGCGCCAGCTCTGCGTCAGACAGAGTTGGTTCGATATGGTGTGCCTTCATGCTACAGGCCCGCCGCCCGTTGCGCCCTGTGATTGTGGCGACATCGCATGACTTCACCTGCGATTAACGGGAACTTCGTCTTCCGGTACCCCCGAAAACAGGGCAGAACGAGCCACTCGGCATCGAATCTGTCTTGTTTTCCGCTACTTGGGACGCGGCCCGCGCGGCGTGACGGCGGTGGCCCCGCCGCCCGTCCCCAGCCAGCCCGCCAGCTTGCCGCCCCGGGCCACCGCCCGCAGCCGGGCCTCGGTGGCGTCCCGTACCGGATCCGTCGTCACCACCAGCAGCTCGTCCCCGCGCCGCAGCACGGTCGCCGGGAGCGGTACGAAGCTCTTCTCGTCCCGCACCACCAGCGTGACGGCGGCTCCGGCCGGCAGCCGCAGCTCGCTGACCTCGACCCCGCTCATCCGCGAGCCGTCGGGTATCCCGAAGGACAGCAGGTGTCCGCGCAGCCGCTCCAGCGGCGCCGATTCGATCCCGAGGTCCGCGGGCCCCGGCGCCTGGTCGCCGAGCTCGAGCTTGCGCGCCAGCCACGGCAGCGTCGGTCCCTGCACCAGGGTGTAGACGACGACCAGCACGAAGACGATGTTGAAGACCCGGTCGCTGCCCTCGATCCCGGTCACCATCGGGATGGTGGCCAGGATGATGGGGACGGCGCCGCGCAGGCCAGCCCAGGACATCAGGGCCTGCTCCTGCCACGGCACCCGGAAGGGCAGCAGGCTCAGGAAGACCTCCAGGGGTCGCGCCACCATCGTCAGCACCAGGCCGATGATCACAGCGGGCCAGAAGTCGTGGACCAGGTCGTGCGGGGTGACCAGCAGGCCGAGCAGGACGAACATGCCGATCTGCGCGATCCAGCCGAGCCCGTCCGCGAACCCCCGGGTCGCGGGCCAGTGCGGGAGCTTCGCGTTCCCCAGCACCATGGCCGCCAGGTACACGGCCAGGAAGCCGGAGCCGTGGGCCATCGCGCCCGCCGCGTACGCCGTCACGGCGATCGCCATCACGGCGATCGGGTAGAGGCCGGAGGCGGGCAGGGCCACGTGCCGCAGGCCGTACGCCCCCATGAAGCCGACGGAGAGGCCGATCGCGACGCCGATGGCGAGTTCCAGGGCGATCTTGCCGAGCAGTACGTACCAGTCGTCCACCGGGCCGACCGTGGCGAAGGCCACGACCAGGATCACCACGGGAGCGTCGTTGAAACCGGATTCGGCTTCCAGCACACCGGTGATGCGCGAGGGGAGCGGCACCTTGCGCAGTACGGAGAAGACGGCGGCGGCGTCCGTCGAGGAGACGACGGCTCCGATCAGCAGCGCCTGGCGCCACTCCAGCCCCACCAGATAGTGGGCCCCGGCGGCCGTGACGCTCACGCTGACCGCGACGCCGACCAGCGACAGCACGATCGCGGCGGGCAGGGCCGGCCTGATCTCTTTCCACTTCGTGCCCAGACCACCCTCGGCGAGGATCACCACGAGGGCCGCGTAGCCGATGACCTGCGTCAGTTCGGCGTTGTCGAAGACGACGTTGCCGATGCCGTCCTGGCCTATCGCGATGCCTATGCCGAGGTAAATGAGCAGACTGGGGAGCCCGCTGCGCGAGGAGACGCGCACCGCCGCGACGGCGATGAGCAGCACGAGCGAGCAGACCAGCAGAAGCTCATTGAGCTGGTGGACAGTCAGCGGGCGATCCTTCCCTCGGAGCGCCTGCCGGATCGTTCCTCCGGCGGCAAGTACTTCGTTACCTTACCTAATATTTGACGATTTCTTGACGCTCTCCTCACATTGTGAAACGGCCATCGCCCCTGCTGCCAGCCGCCGGGACCCCTCGCGGATCACTCCCGGGCGCCCTGCGCCTATGGTTGCTCCAGCACTCCAGGACCACCCTGCCCCGCGAAGGACAGCGATGCCCGCCAACGAATCCGCCCCTTCCGTCAAGAAGAAGGGACGACGCGCCCGTCTGATCGTGCTCATGCTGGTGCTGGCGCTCGTCGCGGGCCTTGGCTACGGGGCGTACTGGAGCGCGGACAGTCTGCGCGCCTCCTACCCGCAGACCACCGGAACCCTCAAGCTCGCCGGGCTCACCGCGCCCGTAGAGGTGAAGCGCGATGCCAAGGGCATCCCCCAGCTCTACGCCGACACCGACCAGGACCTCTTCCGCGCGCAGGGCTTCGTGCACGCGCAGGACCGGTTCTGGGAGATGGACGTACGCCGTCACATGACCTCCGGCCGTCTCTCCGAGATGTTCGGAGCCGGCCAGGTCGAGACCGACGCCTTCCTGCGCACGCTGGGCTGGCGTCAGGTCGCGCAGACCGAGTACGACACCAAGCTCTCACCCGAGACGAAGAAGTACCTCCAGGCCTACGCCGACGGGGTCAACGAGTACCTCAAGGGCAAGTCCGGCAAGGACCTCTCCGTCGAGCACGCGGCCCTCAAGCTCAGCGCCGACTACAAGCCCGAGCAGTGGACCCCGGTCGACTCCGTGGCCTGGCTCAAGGCGATGGCCTGGGACCTGCGCGGCAACATGCAGGACGAGATCGACCGCTCGCTGATGACCGGCAAGCTCACCCAGGCCCAGATCGACGAGCTGTACCCGCCGTACCCCTTCGACCGGAACAAGCCGGTGATCGACGGCGGCAAGATCGAGGGCGGCAAGTACGTCGCCCAGGGCGCGCCGGGCTCCGGCTCGGGCACCTCCGGATCCAACACCTCCGGTTCCGCCACGGGCTCCGGCACCGCCTCGGGCGCCGCTTCGGGTTCCAGCACCACCACCGGGTCCGGCGGCGCCGCCACCGGATCCAGTGCCTCCGCCAACTCCAGCGCCGTGGACAACACCACCGTCCAGGGCGCCAGCGCGGGCCTGCGCTCCCAGCTCACCTCGCTGGCCTCCACCCTGGACCAGATCCCCGCCCTCCTCGGCCCCAACGGCAGCGGCATCGGATCGAACTCCTGGGTCATCGCGGGCAAGTACACGACCACCGGCAAGCCGCTGCTCGCGAACGACCCGCACCTGGCCCCGCAGCTGCCCTCGGTCTGGTACCAGATGGGCCTGCACTGCCGGACCGCCTCGGCGTCCTGCCAGTACGACGTCGCCGGCTTCTCCTTCTCCGGCATGCCCGGCGTGGTCATCGGCCACAACGCCGACATCGCCTGGGGCATGACGAACCTCGGCGCCGACGTCACCGACCTGTACCTGGAGCAGATCAAGCCCGAGGGCTACGTCTACGACGGCAAGGTGCTCCCCTTCACCAGCCGTGAAGAGGTCATCAAGGTCGCGGGCGGTGCCTCGAAGAAGATCACCGTGCGGACCACGAACAACGGTCCGCTGGTCTCCGACCGCAGCGACGAGCTGGGCACGGTCGGCGCCCGCGCCCCGGTCGGCAGCACGGCCCCCGACCGCGGCAACGGCTACGCCGTCGCCCTGCGCTGGACGGCCCTGGACCCGGGCAAGTCCATGGACGCGGTCTTCAAGATGAACCGGGCGAAGGACTGGACGAGCTTCCGGGCCGCCGCCGCCGACTTCGAGGTCCCGTCCCAGAACCTGATCTACGCCGACAACAAGGGCGCGACGGGCAACATCGGCTACCAGGCCCCGGGCCGGATCCCGCTGCGCACCACGGGCGACGGCCGGATGCCCGCGCCCGGCTGGGACTCGAAGTACGGCTGGAAGGGCTACATCGCCCAGGCCGAGCTGCCCTCCGAGTTCAACCCGCAGCGCGGCTACGTCGTCACCGCCAACCAGGCGGTCGTCGAGAGCGGCGCCGGCGCGGGCAAGTACCCGTACACGCTGACCACCGACTGGGGCTACGGCGCCCGCAGCCAGCGGATCAACGACCTCATCGAGGCGAAGATCAAGGACAGCGGCAAGATCTCCACCGACGACATGCGCACCATGCAGATGGACAACAGCAGCGAGATCGCCGCGCTGCTGGCGCCCATGCTGACCAAGATCCGCGTCTCGGACCCGGACGTGCGCTCGGCCCAGAAGCTGCTCGAGGGCTGGAACTACACGCAGGAGCCCGACTCGGCGGCCGCCGCCTACTTCAACGCGGTCTGGCGCAACATCCTCAAGCTGTCCTTCGGCGACAAGATGCCGAAGGAGCTGCGGGTCAAGGACAGCTGCATGAACGTCAAGGGCAACGGCACCGGCCCGGCCGACGACCTCGCCGAGGTCGTCCGCGAATGCGGCCAGCGCGGCGCCGACTCGGCGCAGCCCGACGGCGGCGACCGCTGGTTCGAGGTGGTCCGCAAGCTGGTCAAGGACGAGAAGTCGGCCTGGTGGCAGTCGCCCGCCCTGTACTCGGACAAGGCGACCACCACCCGCGACGAGCTGTTCGCGCGGGCCATGAAGGACGCCCGCTGGGAGCTGACCGCCAAGCTCGGCAAGGACCAGTCCAGCTGGAGCTGGGGCCGTCTGCACCAGCTGACGCTGAAGAACCAGACGATCGGCACCGAGGGCCCCGGCTTCATGAAGTGGCTGCTCAACCGCGGTCCGTGGAACCTGGGCGGCGGCGAGGCCACCGTCAACGCCACCGGCTGGAACGCCTCCAGCGGCTACGACGTCACCTGGGTCCCCTCGATGCGCATGGTCGTGAACCTCAACGACCTCGACAAGTCCCGGTGGATCAACCTGACCGGCGCCTCGGGCCACGCGTACGCCGATCACTACACGGACCAGACGGACATGTGGGCCAAGGGTGAGCTGCTGGACTGGCCGTTCGGCAAGGAGGCGGTCGCCAAGGCGACGGTCGAGACGCTGACGCTCAAGCCCTAGGGCTCACGCGTCGGGCCGGAAGCGGCGCACCCCCGACGGGGTGACCACGGCGTGCACGGGGTGGTCGTGCGGTTCCTCCGGGACCCGCGCGACCACCTCTTCGTCGTAGAGGAGCACCACCAGCGCCGGATGGGCGTCCGCGCGCTCCAGCCGGGCGAGCACCCGGTCGTACGAGCCCCCGCCGCGCCCGAGCCGCATCCCGCGCCCGTCCACCGCGAGCCCGGGCAGCAGCACCGCGCCCGCGCCGGTGACCGCGTCCGGGCCCAGCCGCGGACCGGCCGGTTCCAGCAGGGTCATCTTCCCGGCGCGGGCGGCCTCGGCCAGGCTCGCGGGGCCCTCGTACGCGGCCCAGTCGAGGTCGTTGTCGGGGAGCAAAACGGGCAGCAGGACGCGGACCCCGCGGCCGCGCAGGGCGTCGAGCAGGTGGCGGGTGCCGGGTTCGGCGCCGATGGAGACGTACGCGGCGACCGTGTCCGCGTCGGCCAGTTCGGGCAGGCCGAGGGCCTCGCGGGCGAGCGCGCGGGCCGACGTACGGGCGGATTCGGCGGACCGGGCACGGCGGGCGGCGAGAAGTGAGCGCCGCAATTCCGCTTTGTTGGAACGGTTCTGTACCACAGCTGGCTTGAAAACCCTTCTATTTCGGGACGAAGTCGGAGCAAATTACCCCGGTTCTGGCAGGGCGGTCCAGGCCACCGACTATCGTTCTGCCCATGACTCAGTTGCACCCCGTGATCAAGAAGGCCGTCATCCCGGCCGCGGGCCTCGGCACTCGCTTCCTCCCGGCGACGAAGGCCACCCCGAAGGAAATGCTCCCGGTTGTGGACAAGCCGGCCATCCAATACGTCGTCGAAGAGGCCGTCGCGGCCGGACTCGACGACGTCCTCATGATCACTGGGCGTAACAAGCGGCCCCTCGAGGACCACTTCGACCGGAACTACGAGCTGGAGTCGGCCCTCATCGCCAAGGGCGACGACGACCGCCTGAAGAAGGTCCAGGAGTCCAGCGACCTGGCCACCATGCACTACGTCCGCCAGGGCGACCCGCGCGGACTCGGCCACGCCGTGCTGTGCGCCGCCCCGCACGTGGGCGACGAGCCCTTCGCCGTCCTCCTCGGCGACGACCTGATCGACCCGCGCGACCCGCTCCTCCAGCAGATGGTCGACCTGCAGCAGCGCACCGGCGGCACCGTCATCGCGCTGATGGAGGTGGACCCCAAGTCCATCCACCTCTACGGCTGCGCCGCCGTCGAGGAGACCGGCGAGGACTCGATCGTCAAGATCACCGGCCTCGTGGAGAAGCCGGACGCGGACGAGGCGCCCAGCAACTACGCCATCATCGGACGCTACGTCCTCAGCCCCGCGATCTTCGACATACTGCGGGAGACCGAGCCGGGCCGCGGTGGGGAGATCCAGCTCACCGACGCCCTGCAGAAGCTGGCCGCCGACGAGTCCATCGGCGGCCCGGTGCACGGCGTGGTCTTCCGAGGCCGCCGCTACGACACCGGGGACCGCGGGGACTACCTGCGGGCCATCGTCCGCCTCGCGTGCGAACGCGAGGACCTGGGCCCGGAGTTCCGCACCTGGCTTCACAGTTACGTCACGGAGGAGATGTAGCACCTTGACCAGTCCCGCACCGCAGGATCCTCAACCGGCGGGCGCCCACCAGCGCCTGTGGTCGGTCGACGAGCACCTCGCGGACGTTCTCGCCGCCATCCGGCCGCTGGAGCCCATCGAGCTCCAACTGCTGGACGCCCAGGGCTGTGTCCTGGTCGAGGACGTCACCGTGCCCGTCGCCCTCCCGCCCTTCGACAACAGCTCCATGGACGGCTATGCCGTCCGCGTCGCCGACGTCCAGGGTGCGAGCGAGGAGTTCCCCGCGGTGCTGACGGTCATCGGGGACGTCGCGGCGGGCAGCGGAGGGCTCCCCGGTGGCGGCGCGGTCGGCCCCGGCGAGGCCGCCCGCATCATGACCGGTGCCCCACTGCCCCCGGGCGCGGAGGCCGTCGTACCGGTCGAGTGGACCGACGGAGGTACGGGCGGCGGCGCGGCCGCGGGGATGACCCCGGCCAGCGCGGCCCCCGAGGGCGCGAGCGGCGAGGTCCGGGTGCACCGGGCCGCCGAGGCGCGCGCCCACGTCCGCGCGCGGGGCAGCGACGTCCAGGCGGGCGATCTCGCGCTGAGCGCCGGCACCGTGCTCGGCCCGCCGCAGATCGCCCTGCTCGCGGCCATCGGGCGCGGCACCGTCCGGGTGCGCCCGCGCGCCCGGGTCGTCGTCATGTCCACCGGCAGCGAGCTGGTCCAGCCCGGCGAACCGCTGACCGAGGGCCGGATCTTCGACTCCAACAGCTTCGCGCTGGCCGCCGCGGCCCGCGACGCCGGAGCCATCGCCTACCGGGTCGGCGCGGTCGCCGACGACGCCGACACGCTGCGCTCGGCCATCGAGGACCAGCTCATCCGGGCCGACCTGATCGTCACCACGGGCGGCGTCAGCGTCGGCGCCTACGACGTGGTCAAGGAAGCCCTCACCAGCGTGTCCAGCGGTGAGGAGGACATCGACTCCGCGGGCGTCGACTTCCGCAAGCTGGCCATGCAGCCCGGCAAGCCGCAGGGCTTCGGCACGGTCGGCCCCGACCGGACCCCGCTGCTCGCCCTGCCCGGCAACCCGGTGTCCTCGTACGTCTCCTTCGAACTCTTCGTCCGTCCGGCCATCCGGGCCCTGATGGGCCTGCCCGACGGGGACCTGCACCGCCCGGTGGTCCGCGCGGCGCTGAAGGCCGACAAGGCGCTGCGCTCACCGGCCGGGCGCCGCCAGTTCCTGCGCGGCAAGCACGACGCGGCGAGCGGGACGGTGAGCCCGGTCGGCGGATCCGGCTCGCACCTGATCGCGGCCCTGGCGCACGCGGACTCGCTGATGGTGGTGCCGGAGGACGTCACCTCGGTGGAGCCCGGCACCGAGCTGGAAGTGGTCCTGCTCGGCTGAACCCCGCCCGGTGCGGGTAGCGTGTTGCACCACACAGGCCCTTGCGGGGCCCGGACGGGAGCGGCACGCACTTATGAGCACGCAGAGCAGGCTGACGCACATCGACGAGGCCGGCGCGGCCCGGATGGTCGACGTCTCCGACAAGGACGTCACGACGCGGACGGCCCGCGCCAGCGGCCGGGTGCTCGTCTCGTCCCGGGTGATCGAACTGCTGCGGGGCGAGGGCGTGCCCAAGGGCGACGCCCTCGCCACCGCGCGGATCGCCGGGATCATGGGCGCGAAGCGGACCCCGGACCTGATTCCGCTCTGCCACCCGCTCGCCGTCTCGGGCGTCACGGTCGACCTGTCGGTGACGGACGACGCCGTGGAGATCCGCGCCACCGTCAAGACCACCGACCGCACGGGCGTCGAGATGGAGGCGCTGACCGCCGTCGCGGTCGCCGGACTCACCGTGATCGACATGGTCAAGGCGGTCGACAAGGGCGCGGTCATCACCGACGTCCGGGTCGAGGAGAAGACCGGCGGCAAGTCCGGCGACTGGAACCGCGCGTGAACGCCCCGCGCGGCGGCGAGGTCCACAGTCACAGCCACGGACCGGGCCACAGCGATGGCCCGGGCGATGGCCCGGGCGACGGTGTGTCCGCCGGTCCGGAGGGCGGGCGGGCGCCGCTGCGCGGCCTGGTCGTGACGGCCTCCAACCGCGCCTCGCAGGGCGTGTACGCCGACAAGGGCGGTCCACTGCTCGCGGACGCCCTCGCCCGGCTCGGCTTCACGGTCGACGGCCCGCGCGTGGTGCCGGACGGCGACCCCGTCGAGCAGGCCCTGCGCGAGGGTGTGGCCGCCGGCTACGACGTCATTCTGACCACCGGCGGGACCGGGATCTCGCCCACGGACCGGACCCCGGACGCCACCGCGAGGGTCCTGGACTACGAGATCCCCGGCATCCCGCAGGCGATCCGCGCCGAGGGCCTGGCGAAGGTGCCGACCGCGGCCCTGTCCCGGGGCCTGGCGGGCGTGGCCGGGCACACCCTGATCGTCAATCTGCCGGGTTCGACCGGCGGCGTACGGGACGGCCTGTCCGTCCTGGACCGCATCCTGCTCCACGCCGTCGACCAGATCCGGGGCGGCGACCATCCCAGACCCGGGAGCCCGAGCTGAACGGACCCACCTGGCCGGTGGTGCTGGCGGACGGCGATGTCACGCTCCGGCCGATAAGAGTCCGTGACCAGCGTGCCTGGCGCGAGGTGAACCGGCGCAACCGCGACTGGCTGCGCCCGTGGGAGGCGACCATTCCGCCGGCCGCGCCCTGGGGCCCGGTCGTGCACCGGCCGACGTACCGCCAGATGGTCCGCCACCTGCGGACGGAGGCGAACGCGGGCCGGATGCTGCCCTTCGTCATCGAGTACCAGGGCCGGCTCGTCGGGCAGCTGACGGTCGCCGGGATCACCTGGGGCTCCATGTGCGCGGGTCACGTGGGCTACTGGGTGGACCGTGACGTGGCCGGACGGGGCGTCATGCCGACGGCGGTCGCGCTGGCGGTGGACCACTGTTTCCGCCAGGTCGGGCTGCACCGCATCGAGGTGTGCATCCGGCCGGAGAACGGGCCGAGCCGGCGCGTCGTGGAGAAGCTGGGCTTCCGCGAGGAGGGGATGCGACCGCGCTACCTGCACATCGACGGCGCGTGGCGGGACCACCTCGTGTACGCGCTGACGGCCGAGGAAGTACGGGAAGGCCTGTTGAGCCGCTGGCAGCGGGAGCGGCACGGGCACGCTCCGCCGCAGAAATAGGGGGCGGCGAGATAGGCGGCCCGGGCTACTAACGGTCCAGGCTACTAATCCGGGCCGCTAACGCCGTTATTCGAATAAAGGTTCGAGCGGCGCGCCGGGGATCCATAACCTGATCCGAAGAATCACAAAAAAAGTCCGTGATATCAGCCGGATCGCGCGACACACCGGCCCAATTGGCGGATTCCCGCGGCCGTACCCCTCTACGGTGTGGGGTGTGAGCAGCAGCGGCCTCATCTACGCAGTCATTGTCGGGGCCTGGGCCGCCTACTTGGTGCCCATGTGGCTCCGGAGGCAGGACGAGCTGAACGAAGCCCGTCCGACGGAACGCTTCTCCACCGCCATCCGGCTGCTTTCCGGCCGGGCGGGAATGGAGCGCCGTTACGCCAAGGGACTGCGTGAGCGCGGTGACGAGGAGGCGGAACCCCAGCCCCACGCGGACCCGGACGCCGCGACGGAGAAAGTGAATTCCGTCGACGCCGACGCCCGGGTCAATGCCGTGCCCAGAACCAGGGCGGAACCCCGCGCCGCGAGCGCCGAACGAGCGGACCGCGCCGAGCGCGCCCGGCGCGAACAGCGCCTCCAGGTCCTCGCCCGGCGCCGTCGCACCACCGCGATGCTGTTCCTCGTCTTCACCCTCGGCGCCGTCGTCGCGGCCGTCGGGGGACTGCGCTACCTCTGGGCTCCCGCCGTCCCCGCCGTCCTGCTGAGCGCGTACATCGTGCACCTGCGGATCCAGGAGCGCCGGCGGTTCGTCTTCACCATGGACCGGCGCCGCGCCGAGGCCGCCGCCAGGCGGCTGCGCGAGAACCGGCCCCGGCGCCGCGAGGCCGAGGCCGACGCGGGCTCCGAACCGGACCCCGCACCACCGGTCTCCCCGCAGGAGGCCGGCCGGCGCGCCCTGGTCGAGCAGACCGACCACGCGGAGTGGGTGGACCAGCAGCGCGAGCGGGAGCGCGGTCCGGCGCGCGGCGACAGCTGGGAGCCGGTCCCGGTCCCGCTGCCGACGTACGTGACGGCCCCCGTCGCCCCCCGGGCCACCGGTCAGGCGGCTCCGGACGCCTGGAGCTCGGCGCGCTCGAGCGCGGCGGAACCGACGGAACCCCGCCTGCGCGCGCAGCAGCCGGGCCAGTACGCGGCCCCGCACGCGGGCGGCCACCCGAGCGTCCCGGACCCGCGGGCGGACCAGAAGCCGTCGCCCCCGACCCCCCGCCGCAGCCGCGACCGCGGCCGCACTCCGCTCTTCGACCAGTACGAGGGCGACGACCGGCCGCGCGCCGCGAACGAGTGACGTGACCTGCGGGACAACGGATTTCCGTGCACCCCGGATGGGATGCTAATGTTTCACACGTCGCAAGGGCCTGTGGCGCAGTCTGGTAGCGCACCTCGTTCGCATCGAGGGGGTCTGGGGTTCAAATCCCCACAGGTCCACAGACGACAGTTCGCGGGTTGCTCCCGAGAACGTCACAAGATCCCGTCCGGTCGGAAGACCGGGCGGGATCTTGGCGTTTGAGGGGTGTGCGGGAACACGCGCCCCACCTCCGCCGCTGCTCCCTCTGTTGCTGGTGTTCGGGGGCCACGGGTGGGCAGGGTGGGGGGCGTTCGGCGGGGAGGGTCAGCCGCACTGCCAGGTGAACTTGGCGCGGTCGAAGCGGTGGGCCGTGAGGTCTTCCGGGCGGATCAGCCAGTACAGGGCGCCGCAGTCGCCCCACATCATGTCGGCGGCTTCCTCGCTGTCGAACTGGGCCAGCAGGACCCAGCGGCCGACCTCGTCGCGCATCCGGGGATCGTCCCACGCGGGGGCGCCGTCCAGCGCGGCGTGGGCGATCTCCAGTTCCACCGGGTTCTGGACGGGGTGGGCGTGGCCGCCGAGCTGGTGGCCGACGTCGCCGTCGAAGTCCCAGACGGCGTCCAGGAAGGGCTGCGCGCACACCGGGTGGTCGTAGCGGTGGCCGAAGGGGGCCTGCGGGGCGAAGGTCTGCTGGATCCGGGGGTGCCAGGGTTCGGCGGCGGTCATCGTCGGGCGGGCCGTCAGGTGCACGACGGGGTACGGGGTCAGGCCCGGCGGGGTGGCGCGCTCCTCCGGGTCGGTGCCGGCGGGGACGTGGAGTACGCGCGCGCCGGCCTGGCTGTCCGGGTCGTCGGCCAGGACCAGGGCGTCCCCGTCGTCCAGTTGGCCGTCGAAGTAGAAGAAGAGCAGGGTGCCGTTGGTGGGGAGCGCGATGTCGAGGCTGTCGGCGGGCAGCGCCGCGCAGTCGACGGAGGCGATGAACGAGAGCGGGCCGTGCCCCTCCCAGGTGGGCCACTCCACCCCGGCCGGCAGCCGCGGCAGCCCGCCGAGGCGCCCGGCGGTCCCGCCCGTGCCGACTCCGACTTCGAGGCGCACCCCGGGGCGCAGCAGGCCGACCCACTGCTCGGCCGCCTGGGCGGGCAGGTGCTGCTGGGCGAGGCCGCGGAAGGCGGCGGTGGTTCCGTGCGTCATGGTCCGATCATGCCGGAGAGCACTGACACGGCGGGCCGGGCCGGGCGCGGGCAGAATGGGGGGATGGCGATCAGTGCGCGCGAGGACCGGGCAACGGCGTTGGCCTGGGCGTCGGTTGGGGGCGCCGAGGGGGCCGCTGCGCGGGTCGGGTACCGCGGGGCCGGGGCGCTCGGGGGCGGGCGGCTGCCGGTGCGGGAGCTGGCGCGGGCCACGGTGGGAGCGTGTTCGCTGGCCGCCGCGGAGCTGGCCGCGGTGCGGGCGGGGGGCGGGGTGGACGATGTGGCTCCGCTCGTGGTGGACGAGGGGGCGGTGTCCGCGGCCTTCGTGAGCGAGCGGCACCTGCTGGTGAACGGGCGGGCCCCGGTGGTCTTCGCGCCGTTGTCCGGGTTCTGGCGGACGGCGGACGGGTGGGTGCGCACGCATGCGAACTATCCGCACCACCGGGAGGCGTTGGTGCGGGCGCTGGGGCTGCCGTCCGGGGGCTCGCGGGAGGCGACGCCGGAGGAGTTGCGGGCGGCGCTGGCCGCGCGGGGCGCGGTCGAGGTGCAGGAGGCGGTGTACGCGGCGGGCGGGCTGGCGGTGGCGGTGACGCGGACGTACGGGGATCCGTTGCCGCTGGTGGAGCGCTGGGACGGGGCCGCGCGCGGGCGCCGGCTCGGGCCGGGGGCGCTGCCGGCTTCGGGGGTACGGGTGCTCGACCTGACCCGGGTCATCGCCGGTCCGGTGGCGACGCGGACGCTGGGTCTGCTCGGGGCGGACGTCCTGCGGATCGACTCGCCGCGGCTGGCGGAGGCGGACGACGCGCACGCGGACACCGGCTTCGGGAAGCGGTCGGCGCTGCTGGACCTCGGGGCGGCGGGGGACCGGGCGGTGTTCGAGAGACTGCTGGCGGAGGCCGACGTGGTGGTGACGGGGTACCGGCCGGGGGCGCTGGACCGGTACGGGCTCTCGGCCGAGGAGCTGATGCAACGGCGGCCAGGGGTGGTGGTGGCGCAGCTGTGCGCGTGGGGGTGGAGCGGGGCGTGGGCCGGGCGGCGGGGGTTCGATTCGCTGGTGCAGGCCGGGTACGGGATCGCTGCGCGCGAGGCGGGGGCGGACGGGGTGCCGGGGGCGCTGCCGGCGCAGGCGCTGGACCACGGGACGGGGTATCTGGTGGCGGCGGGGGTGCTGAGGGCGTTGGCGGACGGGGGTGGGCGGGGGCTGAGGTATTCGCTGGCGGGGACGGGGTCCTGGCTGGTGCGGGATGTGGGGGGCGGCTCGGGGGACGGTGTGGGGGGCTCGGGGGAAGGCTCGGGGTATGACGCCGGGGCTTGGCTGCGGGAAGGGGGGTCCGGGTACGGGTGGCTGCGCCATGCCGTGTCGCCCGTCGGCGAGGCCTTGGGTGTGGCGGGTGGGTGGGGGCGGGGGCCGTCGCGGTGGGGGGCCGATGGGGCGGCGTGGGTGAGGTGACGTGGCCGGTGTGCGGGGCTCTGGCCCTGGCCCCGCGCCTCAATCGCCGGCGGGGCTGGATGTGGGCTCGGCCGGGCTGGGTTTGGCCCCCGCGAGGCTGGGTTGGGGCTCGGCCGGGCTCGGTTTGGCCCCCGGCGGGGGTGGAATTGCCTCGGTCGGGCTGGGGTGGGGCCGGGGCTCAGTGGGTCAGGGGTTTGGCCATGCAGCGGCTTGAGTCGTAGTCGCGGTAGTGGCCGAACTTCGAGGGGGCCGGGGTGTAGTTCTCCGACAGGTAGAGGGCTATGGCTTCCGGCTGCTGGTCGCCCGTTTCCAGGACCATGCGGACGCGGCCCGCGATCCGGGCGTCCGATTCCAGTTCCGCCAGGATGCGGCGGGCCAGGCCCAGGCCGCGGGCCTCCGGGATGACGTACATGCGCTTCAGTTCGGCGTCGCCGTCGGCGTAGCCCTCGTCGTTCGCGTCCTGGGCGCGCCAGCCGCCGCTCGCGACGGGGGCGCCGTGGGCGTCGTAGGCGAGGAGGTACAGGCCGTTCGGCGGGGCGAACATGGCCGGGTCGAGGGGGGTGACGTCGCCCTCGCCCTCGTAGCGCGCCTGGTACTCGAGCTGGACCTGGTCGTTGAGTTTGACCGCGTCCGGGTGGTCGTACGGTACGGCGCGGAGCTGGATCCCGTGAGGCATTCGAACATCGTACGGCCGTCACCCGCGGGGGTACGCTGGTCGACGTTTTGTGGGTCGTGGGGGCGCGATGTTTGGAGCCAAGTCTTGATCACTGTGACGTCCGTGAATGTGAACGGGATCCGCGCCGCCGCGAAGAAGGGGTTCGGGGCCTGGCTCGCCGGGTCCGACGCCGATGTGGTCTGCCTCCAGGAGGTCCGCGCCGAGGAGGGCCAGATTCCGGAGGAGGTGCGCCGGCCCGAGGGCTGGCACACCGTCTTCGCCCCGGCCGCCGCCAAGGGGCGGGCCGGGGTCGCGCTGTACACCCGGCGCGCGCCCGAGCGCGTACAGGTCGGCTTCGGGAGCGCGGAATTCGACGCCGCCGGGCGGTACCTGGAGATCGACCTCCCCGGGATCACCGTCGCCAGCCTCTACCTGCCCTCCGGTGAGGCCGGGACCGAGAAGCAGGACGAGAAGTACCGCTTCATGGCGGAGTTCGACGCCTACCTCGTCGCGCTCAAGGCTCGCGCCGCCGCCGACGGGCGCGAGGTGCTGGTCTGCGGGGACTGGAACATCTGCCACCGCGAGGCCGACCTGAAGAATTGGAAGACCAACCGGAAGAACGCGGGCTTCCTCCCCGAGGAGCGCGAGTGGCTCGGGCAGGTCTACGACCGGGCCGGGTACGTCGACGTGGTGCGCGCGCTTCAGCCCGAGGGCGAGGGGCCGTACTCCTGGTGGTCCTACCGCGGACGGGCCTTCGACAACGACGCCGGGTGGCGCATCGACCTGCACGTGGCCACGCCGGGGCTGGCGGAGCGGGCCGTGAAGGCGTACGTCGAGCGCGCCGAGACCCACCCCGAGCGGTGGTCCGACCACGCTCCCGTGACGGTCGTCTACGGTCCCTGACCGGGCCGGTCCGCGGGGGCGGCCGAGGCCCGCGCCGCCAGCAGGCGGTCCATCGCCATCGACAGCTCCGCCTCCACCACGCTCTTGGCGAGCGGGCGCAGGCGGGGCACGGCCCCCTCGGGCAGGTGGGTCTCCATCAGCTCGGTGAACAGCGCGGCCAGGGCGTCCGCGTGGGCGCGGACCCGGCGGCCCGTCTCCAGGACGGCGGCCAGCGGGACGCCCTCGCGGACCAGCGCCGAGGACACGTCGAGGAGGTTGCGGCTGACGTGGACGATCTCGTCCCCGTCGGTGGCGAGGTACCCGAGGTCGAGGGAGGCCGCCAGGTTCTCCGGGGTGACCTCGCCCTCGAAGTAGTCGGCCAGCGCCTGCGGGGTGAGCCGGACCGGGGTCTCCTGTGACCAGCCGATGCCGAGGAGCTCGCCGAGCTGGCCGACGTCGCGGCCGTTCTCGAAGGCGGCCGTCAGCTCCGCGATGCCGCCCAGGGTGTGGCCGCGCTCCAGCAGGGCGGCGATGGTGCGCAGCCGGGCCAGGTGGTGGTCGTCGTACCAGGCGATGCGGCCCTCGCGGCGCGGTGGCGGGAGCAGCTTGCGCTCGCGGTAGAAGCGCAGGGTGCGCACGGTGATGCCGGCCGCCTCGGCCAGCTCCTCCGTGCGGTACTCGCGCACCGGGTCCGCGGAGCCCGCCGGCCCTGCCGGGTCCGCCGGGTCTGCCTCTCGCACCTCTTTGTCCACCACAGCCGCACCCTATGGCGTACCGCGGGTAACTTTCCCTTCGCGCCCCCTACCCATGAGTACGGAGCTGCTCTACGCTCCAACCGTGCCAGTGATTGCTGGCGCGATTGGGGAGTGCAGGCTGTGAGCCAGGCTGTGAGTGAAGCGGAAGCGGAAGCGGAGGCGGCGGGCATGGGCGGACACGCGGATGAGCGTGAGCACGTACGGGTGGCGGTGATCGGGTCCGGGTTCGGCGGACTCGGGGCGGCCGTCCGGCTCCGGCGCGAGGGGATCACGGACTTCGTGGTCCTGGAGCGCGCGGACTCGGTGGGCGGGACCTGGCGCGACAACGACTACCCGGGGTGCGCCTGCGATGTGCCCTCGCACCTCTACTCCTTCTCCTTCGCCCCCAACCCCGACTGGCCGCGCACCTTCTCCGGACAGCCGCACATCCGCGCCTACCTGGAGCACGTCGCCGACACCTTCGGCCTGCGCCCGCACCTCCGGCTGAACACCGAGGTCGAGATGATGCGCTGGGACGCGGACGGGCTGCGCTGGGAGATCGAGACCTCGAAGGGCTCCTTCACCGCCGACGTCGTGGTCTCCGCGACCGGGCCGCTCTCCGACCCGAAGACGCCGGAGATCCCCGGCATCGCCGGCTTCCCCGGGAAGGTCTTCCACTCGGCGCGCTGGGACCACGACTACGACCTGCGCGGCAAGCGCGTCGCGATGATCGGGACCGGCGCCTCGGCCATCCAGATCGTCCCCGCCATCGCGCCCGACGTGGACCGCCTGACCCTCTTCCAGCGCACCCCGCCGTGGGTGATGCCGCGCACCGACCGCGCCATCAGCACGGGGGAGCGCTGGCTGCACCGCCAGCTGCCCTTCACCCGCGCCGCGCGCCGCGGGCTGCTCTGGGGCATCCGCGAACTCCAGGTCGGCGCCTTCACCAAGCACCCGAACCGGCTCGGCCTGATCGAATCCCTGGCCAAGGCCAATATGGCGCGCTCCATCAAGGACCCGGCGCTGCGGGACAAGCTGACGCCGTCGTACCGCATCGGCTGCAAGCGGATCCTGCTGTCGAGCGAGTACTACCCGGCGCTCGCCCGGCCGAACGTGGACCTCGTGGCCTCCGGGCTCAAGGAGATCCGCGGCTCGGTGCTGGTCGCCGCCGACGGCACGGAGACCGAGGCCGACGCGATCGTCTTCGGTACGGGCTTCCACGTCACGGACATGCCGATCGCGGACCGGGTGGTCGGCGCCGAGGGCAAGACCCTCGCGGAGGAGTGGAAGGACGGGATGCAGTCGCTGCGCGGGGCGACCGCGGCGGGCTTCCCGAACTGGATGACGATCATCGGGCCCAACACCGGGCTCGGGAACAGCTCGATGATCCTGATGATCGAGTCACAGCTGAACTACATGGCCGATTACGTCCGCCAGCTCGGTGTGCTCGGCGGGCGCGCGGCGCTCGCCGCGCGCCCCTCCGCCGTGCACGCCTGGAACCGGCGCGTGCAGGACCGGATGAAGCGGACCGTGTGGAACACCGGCGGCTGCACCAGCTGGTACCTCGACGCGAACGGGCGCAACACCACCGTGTGGCCGGGCACGACGGGCGAGTTCCGGCGCGAGACCCGGGGGGTGGACCTCGCCGAGTACGAGGTGCTGCGCGGCCGGGAGCGGGCGCGGACCGCCGTGACGGCCACCGCCACCGTCTCCGCCACCGTCTCCGCCGCCGACTCCGCCCCCAAGGTCGTGCCCGCGGGCGCCGAGGAGGGCGCCGCGTGAGCGCCCGGCGCACGCACCACGTGACCACCGGCCCCTACGCGCCCCCCACCGCGCGGCGCACCCTGGAGGCGGTCTCGGCCGACGGCTCCCGGCTGCACGTGGAGGTGCACGGCGAGGAGGGCGCCCCCGCCGTGGTCCTGGCCCACGGATGGACCTGCTCGACCGCGTTCTGGGCGGCGCAGATCCGGGCCCTGGCCCCCACCCACCGGGTGATCGCCTACGACCAGCGGGGCCACGGCCGCAGCCCCGCCGCCCACGCCTACGGCACCGAGGGCCTCGCCGACGACCTGGTCGCCGTCCTCGAGGCGACCCTCGCCCCGGGGGAGCGCGCGGTGGTCGCCGGACACTCCATGGGCGGGATGACGGTCATGGCCGCCGCCGGGCGCCCCGCCTTCGACGAGCGGGTGGCCGCCGTCCTGCTGTGCAGCACGGGCAGCTCCCGGCTGGTCGAGGAGGCGCTCGTGCTGCCACTGCGCGCCGGGCGCGTACGGACCCGGATGACCAGCGCGGTCCTCGGCTCGCGCGCCCCCCTGGGACCGGTCACGCCGGTGGCCCGCAGGGTGCTGAAGTACGCCACGATGGGCCCGGGTTCGGCGCCCGACCGGGTCGAGGCGTGCGCCCGTATCGTGCACGGCTGCCCCACCGGGGTGCGGCACGGGTGGTCGCGGGTCCTGTCCGGGCTGGACCTGGACGCCGGGCTCGCCCGGATCACCGTGCCCACCGCCGTCATCGGCGGCACGGCGGACCGGCTGACGCCGATCGTGCTCGCCCGCGGGCTCGCCGCCGCGCTGCCGCACTGCGTCGGGCTCACCGAGCTGACCGGCATGGGCCACATGACCCCGATCGAGGCTCCCGAGGCCGTCACCGGCGTCATCCGGGACCTGGCCGCGCGCCACCTCGCGCCGAGCGGAACCGGCACGGCCGCCGGCGCCGCGGACACCGCCCCGGCCGCGGACACCGCCCCGGCCGCGGCCGTGGCCCCGGCCACCATCCCGACCACGAAGGAGAAGACGCCGTGAGCGCGCACAGGAGTCTGGAAGGCCAGGTCGCCGTCGTCACCGGCGCCGCCCGCGGCGTCGGCGAGCTGCTCGCCCGCAAGCTGTCCGCGCGCGGCGCGCGGGTCGCGCTGGTGGGCCTGGAAGCGGAGGCGCTCAAGGAGGTCTCCGAGCGGCTGCACACCGACAGCGACCACTGGTACGCCGACGTCACCGACCACGAGGCGATGGCCCGGGTGGCCCAGGAGGTCAAGCAGCGCTTCGGCAAGGTGGACATCGTCGTCGCCAACGCCGGGGTCGCGGCGGGCGGTCCGTTCGCCGACTCCGACCCGGAGGCCTGGCGCCGGGTGATCGAGGTCAACCTGATCGGCGGGGCCGTCACCGCCCGCGCGTTCCTGCCGGTGCTGACGGAGAGCCGGGGGTACTTCCTCCAGATCGCTTCCCTCGCCGCGATCACCCCGGCGCCCATGATGACGGCGTACTGCGCCTCCAAGTCCGGGGTGGAGGCCTTCGCACACTGCCTGCGCGCCGAGGTCGGGTACAAGGGCGTCAAGGTGGGCGTCGGATACCTCTCCTGGACCGACACCGACATGGTGCGCGGGGCCGACGAGAACGAGGTCATGCGGGAGCTGCGCCAGCGGCTGCCGTGGCCGTCGAACCGTACGTACCCGCTCGGGCCCGCCGTCGACCGGATCGTCGCGGGGATCGAGCGGCGCTCGGCGCACGTGTACGCGCAGTGGTGGCTGCGCGGGATGCAGGGCGTGCGGGGCTACCTGCCGGGGATGATCGCCGCGGTCGGGCAGCGCGAGATGAAGCGGTTCGAGCCGCGGCTGGCCGGTGTGTCCAAGGGCCTGGTCGGCGCGGGCGGGGCCGCGGACGAGCAGGAACGCACCAAGCGCGCCTGAGCGAGCCGGCCCGGGCGCGTGGCCCGGGCGCGCGGCCGCGAGCCGCCGCCGGCCCCGGCACGTGAAAGGGGCGCGACCCGTGGACGGACGGGGCGCGCCCCTCAGCCGGTGAGGGCTGCGGTCATCTCTCGGAGGCTTCTTCACAGGGCTGGTCGAACGCGGTGCGCGCCCGTTCCTTCACCTGGTCGGAGCGCTGTCCCGGTCGCTCGGGGGCACCATCCCGCTGCCCCTCCGCGGCCGTTGCGGCTCGCTCCGCCAGCTCTCTGGCCTTGGCCTGGAACTGCTCTCGGATTCCCATGCGAACAGACTTCCATGACCGGACACATGGCGCATTTCGATCAAGTTCCAGTCAGGTTCCGGTCAGTTGCCGGTCTGTTGCCGGTCTGTTGCCGGTCGGCTTCCGCCCGGTTTCCGCTCAGTCCTCCGCCCGGGGCGGCAGCTTCGGGCGGCGCCGGTCCGGGACGTCCGCGTAGCCGGGCGGCACCGCCGCCGGGTCCTGTTCCAGCAGCTCCAGCGCCAGGTGCACCGCGTCGTCGAGCTCCGCGTACCGCCCCTCCGCCCAGTCGAGCGGGGTGCGCAGCATCGCCAGGTCCGGCTCCACGCCGTGGTTCTCCACCGACCACCCGTACTCCGGGAACCAGGCGGCGTTCATCGGGACCGTGATGACCGTGCCGTCCCCCAGGGTGTGGCGGCCGGTCATCCCGACCACCCCGCCCCAGGTGCGCTGGCCCACCACCGGGCCCAGCCCCAGCAGTTTGAAGGCGGCGGTGATCATGTCCCCGTCCGAGGAGGTGGCCTCGTCGGCCAGCGCCACGATCGGGCCGCGCGGCGCGTTCGAGGCGTACGAGACGGGCTGGGCGTTGCGGGTCAGGTCCCAGCCCAGGATCGAGCGGGTCAGCTTCTCCACCACCAGCTCGCTGATGTGCCCGCCCGCGTTGCCGCGGACGTCCACGATCAGGGCGGGACGCGACACCTCCAGGCGCAGGTCCCGGTTGAACTGGGCCCACCCGGAGCCGCCCATGTCGGGGATGTGCAGGTACCCGCACTTGCCGCCGCTGAGCTCGCGGACCACCGAGCGGCGCTTGGCCACCCAGTCCTGGTAGCGCAGCGGCCGCTCGTCGACGAGCGGGACGATCGCCACCCGGCGGGAGGGACCCTCGCCCTCGGCGGGCCGGAAGGTCAGCTCCACCGTGGTCCCGCCCGCCGCCGCCAGCAGCGGATAGGGGCCCGCGACCGGGTCCACCGGCCGCCCGTCCACATGGGTGAGCACCGCGCCCTCGCGGATCCCGGTGCCGGCCAGGGGCGAGCGGGCCTTGGAGTCGGAGGAGTCGCCGGGCAGGATCCGCGAGAGCACCCAGGCGCCGTCCCGGGGCACGAGGTTGGCGCCCAGCAGCCCGATCGCGCGCTGGTAGTGCGGCGGGCCCTCGTTGCGGCGCGCGGGGGAGACATAGGCGTGGGAGGTGCCCAGCTCGCCGAGGACCTCGCGCATCAGGTCGGCGAACTCGTCGGGGGACGCGACCCGTTCGACCAGGGAGCGGTACTGGCGCAGGATGCCGTCCCAGTCGATCCCGCACATGTTCGGTTCCCAGAAGTAGGCGCGGATGATCCGCCCGGCCTCCTCGAACGCCTGGCGCCACTCGGCCGCCGGGTCCACCTCGTGATGGATCCGGCGCAGGTCGAGGTAGACCGTCGAGTCGCTGTCGCCCGACTCGGTCGCCGGTACGGCGCGCAGGTCCCCGTCGTCATTGACGACGAGGCGGGTCCCGTCGCCGCTGACCGCGAACCAGTCGAGCCCGGAGGCCAGCTCGGTCTTGCGCGCCTTGGTGATGTCGAAGTACTCCAGCGTGGGCTTGCCGCTGGTGTCGGCCGGGTTGGCGAAGGTCTCGCCGAGCGCGCCGGAGATGGGCCAGCGCAGCCACACCAGCCCGCCACCGCTCACCGGGTACAGGGCGGAGTACTTGGAGGCGGTCACCGGGAAGGGCGTGACCCGGCTCTCCAAGCCTTCCACCTCCACCGTCACGGCCCCGTCACCCGCGTCGGCGTCGCCCTCCACCGGGTCGAGCCCGCCCGCCGCCGGGCGCCCGTCCGGCGACAGGGCGAACGGCGAGGGGGTCGCCGAGGACAGCGGCACCAGGTACGGGCGGCAGCCCAGCGGGAAGGACAGGTCCCCGGTGTGCACGTCGTAGACCGGGTCGAAGCCGCGCCAGGACAGGAACGCCAGATAGCGCCCGTCCCGCGTGAAGACCGGGTTCTCGTCCTCGAACCGGCCGTTGGTGACGTCGACGATGGTCCGCCCGCCGGGCCCGGAGATCCGCGCCATCTTGATCTGCCGCAGCGAGCGCCCGATCCCCGGGTGCGACCAGGTCAGCCAGCACCCGTCGGGCGAGAAGGCCAGGTCGGTCACCGGCCCGTTGACCGACCGGATCAGCTCGGTGACCTCGCCGTCGGACTCCTCCGTGCCCGCGCCGGCAGCCGCTTCTTCGGACACCGTGATGAGCAGGACCCGCCCGTCGTGGGAGGCGATCGCGAGCCGCTCCCCGTCCGGGTCCGACAGCAGCTCCAGTACGCGCCCCAGCCGGCCCGAGGCCAGGCGCCGCGGCTCCCGCTCCCCGCTGGCCCGGGGCAGGTAGGCGATCTCGATCGCGTCCTCGCCCTCCGCGTCCGTCACGTAGGCGATCTGGCCGCCGCTGCCCAGCATCTCCGGCATCCGCGCCCGCACGCCCGGGGTGTCGGCGATGGTCCGCGCGGGCCCGTCGCGGTGGGTGAGCCAGTACAGGCTGCCGCGCACCACGACGGCGCTGGCCCGCCCGGTGGTGTCCACGGAGAGGGAGTCCACATGGCTGGCCGCCGGGACCTGGTACGTACGCCGTCCCGCGCGCGGGCCGCCGAGACGCACCTCGAGCTTGCGCGGTGCGGCGCCCGGCGCGAGGGAGTCGACGAGCCACAGGTCGCCCGCGCACTGGTAGACCACCCGGGTCCCGTCGCTGGAGGCGTGGCGGGCGTAGAAATCCGCGTGGTCCGTGTGGCGGCGCAGCCCGGTGCCGTCGGGCAGGCAGGAGTAGAGGTTGCCGATGCCCTCGTGGTCGGAGAGGAAGGCGATCCGGCCGTCCACGAACATCGGGGAGTCGAGGTGGCCCTCGAGGCCCTCCAGCAGCCGCTCGCCGTGCAGCCAGAGCCGCCCGGTGGCGCCGCCGCGGTAGCGCTTCCAGGCGGCGGGCTCGTGCGGGGGCTTGCCGCTCAGCAGCAGGGTCCGGCGCTCGCCGCCCTCCGTGTCCTGCACGGCGATGTCGGAGACCGGCCCCCAGGGCAGGCGGCCGCCGGGGCTGCCGTCGGTGGGCAGGCTGTAGGCCCAGGAGAAGTAGGAGAAGGGCTGGCCGTGCGAGGAGACGGCCAGGATGTCGCTGCGGCCGTCCTTGTCGGGCGGGGTCCAGCCGCAGACGCGGGTGTCGGTGGAGCCCCAGTGGGTCAGGCGCCGGGCGGGGCCGCCGTCGACCGGGGCGAGGTGGATCTCGGGGTCGAGGCTGCGCCAGGTGGTGTAGGCGATGTGGCGGCCGTCCGGGGAGAAGCGGGGGTGGCCGACCCGGGTCCGGTCGACGGTGATCCGCCAGGCCCGGCCCACCGGGCCTCCAGGAGGAACCAAGGGCGCCACCCAAAGATCGTCCTCAGTGGCGAAACACAGCATGTCGTCGTGCAGGTGCGGGAACCGGAGGTACGCGACGTCGTGACTCACCCCCCAATGCTTTCCGCGCCGAGAGGGGCTGGCAACTCGTACATGTGATCCACGCGTGACACACGCCACTGCCATAAGCGAAACGGAACGGTTTCGTTTCGTTAGGAGCGCGGGTATCTTGTGTGGAGTACGAGCTGTATCCGTTCGGGACGCGACCGGTGGAAGGAGCGTGGAGATGACCGAAGAGGTCTTGTCGCGACGCAGCCGGATCACCCCCGAGCGGGAGGCCGAGCTGCACGGAGCGGTCCTGGACCTGCTGCGCGAGGTCGGCTACGAAGCGCTCACGATGGACGCCGTCGCGGCGCGCACCAAGTCCAGCAAGGCCACCCTCTACCGCCAGTGGGGGAGCAAGCCGGAGCTGGTCGCCAAGGCCCTGCGATGTACCCAGCCGGTCTCGCTGCGGGACATCGACACGGGCAGCCTGCGCGGCGACTTCGCGCTGATGGTCGAGCACTCCGACGACGACCAGATGGCGAAGGACACCGCGCTGATGCGCGGGCTCGCGCACGCCGTCCACGAAAGCCCCGAACTCCACAAGGCGCTGCGCGACCTGCTGGTCGACCCGGAGCTCAACGGTCTCCAGGTCATGCTGCAGCGCTCGGTGGACCGGGGTGAGATCGCTCCCGACTGTCCGGCGCTCGACTTCGTCCCGCACATGCTCATCGGGGCGTTCATCGCGCTTCCGCTGATCGAGGACCGGTCGGTGGACCGGACCTTCCTCGCCGACTTCATCGATGCCGTGGTCTTCCCCGCCCTCGGCGTCTGAGTCACCGCTCCAGGCCCTTACGACTCCTTCCCGCTGCTCCTGACACGCCGCTCTCGTCGTCGGGCCGGCTCTTCACGCCCTGATCCATCCCGGATCCATCCCACGACCCGAACGGGAGAACCGCCGACGTGGCCACCTTCCTCTACCGGCTCGGCCGGGGCGCCTTCCGGCGCCGCCGCTTCGTCGCCCTCGCCTGGGTGGCGCTGCTCTTCCTCGCCATATTCGGCGCGGCCACTGCCGCCACGCCGACCTCCGGATCGTTCTCGATCCCCGGCACGGAGGCCCAGAAGGCCTTCGACCTGCTCGACAAGCGCTTCCCGGGCATGGCCGCCGACGGCGCCACCGCCCGCATCGTGATCAAGGCCCCGGCGGGCCAGAAGGTCGGCGACCCGGCCAACAAGGCCGAGGTCGAGAAGATCGTCTCGGGCCTGAAGAACGGCCCGGGCGCCGACCAGATCGCCTCGGTCACCGACCCGTACCAGGCGCAGGCCGTCAGCCAGGACGGCTCCACCGCCTACATCAGCACGAAGTACAAGGTCAGCGGTATGGAGCTGACCGACAAGACCCGTGACGCGCTGAAGGCGTCCGGCACGGACGCCCAGGGCCACGGGCTGACCGTCGAGATCGGCGGCGACGCCCTGATGACGGCGCCCGAGACCGGCTCCGGCGAGATCGTCGGCATCGTGATCGCGGCGATCGTCCTGGTCATCACCTTCGGCTCGCTGATCGCGGCCGGGCTGCCGCTGCTGACCGCGCTGATCGGCGTGGGCATCGGTGTCTCCTCGATCACCGCGCTCGCCAACGTGCTGGACCTCGGCACCACCACCTCCACGCTCGCGATGATGATCGGCCTCGCGGTCGGCATCGACTACGCGCTCTTCATCGTCTCCCGCTACCGCGCGGAGCTGGCCGAGGGCCACGCGCGCGACGAGGCGGCCGGACGGGCCGCCGGAACCGCGGGCTCCGCGGTCGTCTTCGCCGGTCTGACCGTGGTCATCGCCCTGGTGGGCCTGGCCGTCGTCAACATCCCGATGCTCACCAAGATGGGCTTCGCGGCCGCCGGCACCGTGGTCATCGCGGTCCTCGTGGCGCTCACCCTGGTCCCGGCCATCCTCGGCTTCGCGGGCCGCAAGGTGCTGCCCGCCGGTACGAAGAGCAAGCTCTTCGGCAAGGGCAAGCCGGCCCGCACGGACAAGGACGGGAACGTCGAGGCGCGGCCGAACGGCGGCACCCGCTGGGCCCGCTTCGTCCTGCGCCGCCCGGTCATGGTGCTGCTGGTCGGTGTGATCGGCCTCGGCGCGATCGCGATCCCGGCGAGCAAGCTGGAGATGGGCCTGCCGGACGACGGCGCCCAGCCGGTCTCCACCACCCAGCGCAAGGCCTACGACCTGCTCTCCGACGGCTTCGGGCCGGGCTTCAACGGCCCGCTGATGGTCGTCGTCAACGGCGGCCAGAGCCTCGCCGACAGCACGGCCGAGCGGATCAAGAAGGTCCACGGGGTCGTCGCCGTCACCAAGCCGGCCCTGAACGAGGCCGGCGACGCCGCGGTCATCACGGTCATCCCGGAGGACCGCCCGTCCTCCAAGAGGACCGAGGACCTGGTCCACGAGATCCGCGCGGGCAACGGCGACGACGTCTACGTCACCGGCGCGACCGCGATGAACATCGACTTCTCGCAGAAGATGAACGACGCGCTGCTGCCGTACCTGGCGCTCGTCGTCGGCCTCGCGTTCCTGCTGCTGATGCTGGTCTTCCGCTCGGTCCTGGTCCCGCTCAAGGCGGCCCTCGGCTTCCTGCTGTCGGTCGTCGCGGCCCTCGGCGCGGTCGTCGCGGTCTTCCAGTGGGGCTGGCTCGGCTCGCTCTTCGGGGTGGAGCAGACCGGTCCGATCATGTCGATGATGCCGATCTTCATGGTGGGCGTGGTCTTCGGTCTGGCGATGGACTACGAGGTCTTCCTGGTCACCCGCATGCGGGAGGCGTACGTCCACGGCGAGCGCCCGGGCCAGGCCGTCGTGACCGGCTTCCAGTACAGCGCGCGGGTCGTCGTGGCCGCCGCCGTCATCATGATCGCCGTGTTCTCGGGCTTCATCGGGGCCAGCGAGCAGATGATCAAGATGATCGGCTTCGGCCTCGCGGTCGCGGTGTTCTTCGACGCGTTCGTGGTCCGCATGGCCATCGTGCCGGCGGTCCTGGCCCTGCTCGGCCACAAGGCCTGGTGGCTGCCGCGCTGGCTGGACCGGATCCTGCCCAACGTAGACGTGGAGGGCGAGAGCCTGCGCAAGCACCTCGCCGCGACCGCCGCCGAGGGCCCGGACGCGGACCGCGAGCTGGTCAAGGTCTGAGCACGGAGCGGTAGGACGCGGTAGTCCCTGTCCTACACGTCGTACACGGCGTACACGGCGTACACGTCGTACACGGCGTACGGGCCCGGCCCCGCCCCCCTCACAGGGGTGCGGGGCCGGGCCTTCGCGTCATCCGTGCGGTGCCGTTACCGCTAACGGGTGAAGGAGCCGTACGTACGGCGCAGGAAGCGGCGCAGCGCCGCGATGTCGAACTGGATCACCGCGACCCCTTCGGGCGAGTGGAACTCGACGACCGCCTGCACCCGACCGCACGGCCACACGCGGACGTCGCCGGTCCCGGTCGGGGCCTGGAGCCCGGCCTCGAGCAGGGCCCGGGGGAAGACCCATTCGTTGTCGGTGCCCTCGGGGGACAGGTCCGCGGGGAAGACGATCCGTACGGCCAGGGGCTCGTCGGGGACGAAGCGCAGGGCGACCGGGATCTTGCGGTAGAGGGGATCGTCGGTGATCACGCGGGCGGTGACCCGCACCTCGACGCCGGTGGCGACAGCGGTCGCGGGGGGATTCTCGGCGGTGGCAGACATCGACCGGTCTCCTCAAAAGCGGAACAAATGCGTCCGTATTCACCCCAGCGTCGCATATTCCGACGAACTTGCGACACGCTTTTTGTGTCCCGGACGCTCTTGCCAACCATTTGCAACTGGGCACTATTCTTGAACGGTTAAAGGCTTCGACAGTTCACGCAAGATCACCGCAGGAAGCGGAGCAACGCCCATGCATGTGCCCGACGGCTTCATCAACGCCCCCGTCTCGATAGCCGCCGGAGTCGTCGCCGCGGGCGCCGTCGCCGTCAGCCTGCGCGGAGCCCGCCGGGAGCTGGACGAGCGCACCGCGCCGCTCGCCGGTCTCGTCGCGGCCTTCATCTTCTCGGTGCAGATGCTCAACTTCCCGGTCGCCGCCGGGACCAGTGGCCACCTCCTGGGCGGGGCGCTCGCCGCGGTCCTCGTCGGCCCCTGCACCGGGGTGCTCTGCGTCTCGGTGGTCCTGCTCATGCAGGGCCTCCTCTTCGCCGACGGCGGCCTCACCGCCCTCGGCGTCAACGTCATGAACATGGCCGTGGTGACCGTGATCGTGGCCTACGCCGTCTTCCGCGGTCTGCTCAGGGTCCTCCCGGACACCCGCCGCTCCGTCACCGCCGCCGCCTTCACCGGCGCGCTCCTCTCGGTGCCGGGCGCCGCCGGCATGTTCACCCTGCTCTACGCCCTCGGCGGCACCACCGACGTCCCCGTCGGCAAGGTGTTCACCGCGATGGTCGGCGTCCACGTCCTGATCGGCATCGGCGAGGCGACGATCACGGCCCTCACCGTGGGCGCCGTACTCGCCGTCCGCCCCGACCTCGTCCACGGCGCGCACGGACTCGTGACCCCGCTCAAGCTGCGCGTGGACGGCCGGCTGATCGATGCACCCGTCGCCGCCCCGGCCGCGGCCGCCGCCCCGCTCGCCGCCCGGTCCACCAAGAAGGTGTGGGCGACCGGCCTGGTCACCGCCCTGCTGCTGGCCGGGTTCGTCTCCTTCTACGCCTCCGCCAGCCCCGACGGCCTGGAGAAGGTCGCCGCCGACCAGGGCATCGACCGGAACGTCAGGGCGCACGCCGCCGCCGACTCCCCGCTCGCCGACTACGGCGTCAAGGACGTCAGCGACGCGCGCCTGTCCGGCGGCCTCGCCGGGGTCATCGGCGTCGGCGCGACCATCGCGGTCGGCTCCGGCGTCTTCTGGGCGGTCCGCCGCCGCCGCGCCGACGACCGCGGGACCGCGCCCGCGGCCCCGGCCCTCTGACATGGGCGCCGGTCACGCCCACAAGCTCTTCCGGCACGGGCACACCCCCGTCCACGCGCTGCCGCCGCACTGCAAGCTCGCCGCCGCGTTCTGCTTCGTCGTGGTCGTCGTGTCCACCCCGCGCGGCGCGGTGTGGGCCTTCGGCCTGTACGCCGTCCTGCTCGCGGCGGTGGCCGCGGCGGCCCGGATCCCCGCCGGGTTCCTCCTCAAGAGGATGCTGATCGAGGTCCCCTTCGTCGCCTTCGCCGTCCTCATGCCCTTCGTGGCGCAGGGCGAGCGGGTCGAGGTACTCGGGATGTCGCTGAGCGTCTCGGGCCTGTGGGGCGCCTGGAACGTCCTGGCCAAGGGCACCCTGGGCGTCGCCGCGTCCGTACTCCTGGCGTCCACCACCGAACTGCGGGCGCTGCTGCTGGGCCTCCAGCAGCTGCGGCTGCCGCCCCTGCTCGTCCAGATCGCCTCGTTCATGATCCGCTACGGCGACGTGATCAGCGACGAGCTGCGCCGGATGACGATCGCCCGCCGCTCGCGCGGCTTCGAGGCGCGCGGCGTGCGGCACTGGGGCGTGCTCGCCAAGACGGCGGGCGCGCTCTTCATCCGCTCCTACGAGCGCGGTGAGCGCGTCTACCTGGCGATGGTCAGCCGCGGCTACGCCGGTTCCATGCCGGTGATCGACGAGGTGACCGCCACCCGCGCCCAGTGGGCGTACGCGGCCGTACTCCCCGTGACGGCGCTCGCCGTCTGTCTGATGGGATGGACCCTGTGACCGCATCCGCCCCCTCCTCCGCTTCCGCATCCGCCCCCTCCCTCGAAGTGGCCGGGCTCGCCTACGCCTATCCCGACGGGCACCAGGCCCTCTTCGGGGTCGACCTGACCGTCGGGCGCGGGGAGCGGGTCGCGCTGCTCGGGCCCAACGGCGCGGGCAAGACGACGCTCGTCCTGCACCTCAACGGCATCCTGACCGGGGGCGTCGGCTCGGTCACCGTCGCCGGGCTGCCCGTGGAGAAGCGGAACTTCGCCGAGATCCGGCGCCGGGTCGGGATCGTCTTCCAGGACCCCGACGACCAGCTCTTCATGCCGACCGTCCGCGAGGACGTGGCCTTCGGGCCGGCCGCCGCCGGGCTGCGCGGGGCCGCGCTGGAGAGCCGGGTGCGGGGCGCGCTGGAGCAGGTCGGCATGGCCGCCTTCGCCGACCGGCCGCCGCACCACCTCTCCTTCGGGCAGCGCCGCCGGGTCGCCGTCGCGACCGTGCTGGCCATGGAGCCGGAGATCCTGGTCCTCGACGAGCCGTCGTCCAACCTGGACCCGGCCTCGCGGCGCGAGCTGGCCGACATCCTGCGGTCGCTGGATGTCACCGTGCTGATGGTCACGCACGACCTGCCGTACGCCCTCGAGCTGTGCTCCCGGGCCGTGATCCTCAGCGAGGGGGTCATCGCGGCCGACGGGCGCACGCAGGACCTCCTGTGCGACGAGGAGCTGATGCGGGCGCACCGGCTGGAGCTGCCGTTCGGCTTCGATCCCCGATCGGTGTCCGTGGCATAAGCACGGATTCCCGGGTGTTGGACCGCTCGTGGACATTCACGGTGAGGTGGCGGACGGCTTCGAGCCGGTCCGGGACGCTTTCGTACGCAACTTCGAGGCGCTCGGGGACCGGGGTGCGGCGGTCGCCGTCTACCGCGACGGGCGCAAGGTCGTCGACCTGTGGGGCGGGGTGCGGGACGCGGATGGCGGCGCCGGTGGTGGTGGCGCCGGGGGTGTGGGGGCGGCGCCGTGGGAGCGGGACACCGCGCAGATCGTACGGTCCGCCACCAAGGGGGTGGCCGCCTCCGTGCCGCTGCTCCTGCACCAGCGGGGGCTGCTCGACCTGGACGCGCCCGTGGCGGCGTACTGGCCCGAGTTCAAGGCGGGCGGCAAGGAGCGGACCCTGGTCCGGGACCTGCTCGCGCACCGCGCGGGGGTGCCGGCGCTGGACCGGCCGCTGAGCCCCGCGCAGGCGGCCGACGGGATGTCCGGGGCGCGGGCCGTCGCCGAGCAGGCCGCCTTCTGGGAGCCGGGGACCGCGCACGGCTACCACCCGCACACCTTCGGCTGGCTGCTGGGCGAGCTGGTCCTGCGGGTCACCGGGGCGTCGCTGGGGCGGTGGCTGGCCGAGGAGGTGACCGGGCCGCTCGGGCTGGACTTCTGGATCGGACTGCCGGGGGATGTGGCGCACCGGGTGGGGCGCAGTGCCGCGCTGGAGGCCCCGCGGACGTCCAACGGGCTGCGGACCCGGCCCAAGCGGGAGGTCGCCGAGGCGTACGCCGATCCGGCGTCCCTGACGCGGCGGGCCTTCGCGGCGATCACTCCGCTGCCGGACGAGAACGACCCCGGGTACCGGGGGGCCGAGCTGCCCGGGTCGGCGGGGATCGGTACGGCGCGGGCGCTGGCCGGGTTCTACGCCGCCACGCTCGGGGATGTGGAGGGGGGCGGGCGGCGGCTGTTCACACCGTCGACCGTGGCCCTGGCCGGGCGGGAGCTGTCCGGGGGGCCGGATCGGGTGCTGGTGGTCAACACCCGCTTCTCTTACGGGTACATGCTGCACGGGCCGGCGTCGCCGCTGCTGTCCCCGGGCTCCTTCGGGCACCCCGGGCGGGGCGGGTCCCTCGGCTTCGCGGACCCGGAGTCGGGCCTCGCCTTCGGCTACGTCACGAACACCCTGACCCCGTCGGTCACGGCCGACCCCCGCCCCCAGTCCCTGATCAAGGCCCTCCGCGCCGCCCTCTGAGCGAGCGGGGTGGTGGCCACGTGCCCGGGGTCGGGTGCGTCCCGGGCCGCGCCTCAATCGCCGGCGGGGCTGGTTTTGCCGCCCCCGGGGTCCTGGCCCGGCCAACTCCGGCCTGCCCGGCGTGTGGGGGCCTGCCGGTGGCGGTGGCGGGTGGTGGGCGCCTGGGCGGGGTCGGCCGCGTCCCGGGCCGCGCCTCAATCGCCGGCGGGGCTGGTTTCGCCGCCCCGGGGGTCGGCCGTGTCCCGGGCCGCGCCTCAATCGCCGGCGGGGCTGGCTTTGCCGCCCCGGGGTCCCGGCCCAGCCAAATCCAGCCTGCCCGGCGTTTGAGGGCCCGCCGGGGGCGCCGCTGCGCGGCAGTCGGATCCGCGCCGGGGCTGGGTTTGCCGGCCCCGGGTCAGGAGGCGGTCAGGATCCGGGCTACCAGAGGGCCCGCCGCGTCCGTGCCGTGGCCGCCCGACTGGACCATGGCCGCGGCGGCCACGTCGTCGCGGAAGGCGGTGAACCAGCTGTCGGGGGCCGCCGCGCCGTCGACCTCCGCCGAGCCGGTCTTCGCCCCCTTGTCCCCGCCGACCGAGGCCATCACCCCGGCCGCCGTCCCGCTCGCCGCGGTCTGCCGCATCATCTGGACCAGCTGCCGCGAAGTACCCGGCCGCATCTGCCGCTCGGCCCGCGCCAGGACCCGCTCACCGACGCCCTCCTCGATCAGCACCGGCTGCCGGAAGACCCCCGTCTTCGCCGTCGCCGTGACGGAGGCGATGTTCAGCGGGCTCATCCGGATCCGGCCCTGCCCGATGTACTCGGCGGCCGCCTCCGGCCCCGCCGCGTCCGGCACGTCACCGTCGAAGACCGGGATGCCCGCCTTCCACTCCAGCCCGAGGCCGAAGACCTGACGTGCCTCGTCCGCCAGCGCCGACTCGTCGCCGACCGCCTTCATCTGGCCGATGAAAGCCGTGTTGCAGGACTTGGCGAAGCCGGTCGCGAAGGTCGCGCCCTTCAGCTCCATGTTCTCCAGGTTGTGGAAGGAACGCCCGCCCCCCGACACCGTCTTGGGACACTCCACCACCTTGTCCGCGCTCACCACACCCCGGTCGATCAGCATCGCCGCCGTCACGATCTTCATCGTGGAACCCGGAGCCCGGGTGCCCTGCACCGCCGCGTTGAAGCCGTCCGCGCGGTGGTTGGCGACTGCCAGGACGTGCCCGGTGCTGGGCTGGACCGCGACCACCGAGGACTCGGGGTACGCGGCCACCGCCTTCTCGGCGGCGTCCTGCAGATCCGCGTCGAGCACGGTCTTCAGCAGCCCGGGCTTGCCCTCCGCCAGCGTCAGCAGGACCCGCCGGGGGGCGTCGGCCGCCGCCGGCTCGATCCAGGTCTCGGCGCCGGGCGTGCCGCCCGCCGTCGGGCCGTACGCCGTGCGCAGCTTCTCCAGGACCGGCCCCAGCGACGGGTACTTCTGCGCCGTCAGCTCCGCGCCGTCGCGGTCGACCGCCTTGACCGGCGGCGCCGCGGGCGCGCCCGTCCGCAGCTTCTCGTCCTTCTGGAGCTGCGGGTGCAGGACCGAGGGCTGCCAGTCGACGAGCGCCTTCCCGCTGGTCAGGCCGCGGACCACGGTCAGGGTGGACGCGTAGGCCAGGGGCTTGGTGACCCCCTGGTACGTCACCTCCGCCGCGACCGAGAACGGCACCTTGGACCCCGTCGGCGTACCGGGGGTGATCACGGCCTTCGACACGTACGCCTTCGTCCTGAAGTCGCCCACCGCGCCCTGCGCGACCGCCGGATTGTTCGTCAGGTCCGCCGCGGCCCGCTCGTCGCCCGCCGCCCAGGCCGCCAGGAACGCCTTGGCGGTCTCGGCGGTCTCCTTCGCGTCGGGCGGCCCGGTCCGGTGCTCCGCCCGGGTCGCGCCCCCGCTGCCGCTCCCGCCGTCCGAGGCCCCTCCGACCAGCGTGTACGCCCCGTACCCCGCCGCGCCGACCATCGTCAGGAACACCCCGCCGACGATGGCCCCCTTCGCTGCCCCGTTCATACAGCCCCCTCCCCAGGAGTAACTTCCGTCTGAACATGTTCAGACGGTTACACCCAGGTGTCCAGCCACATCCGGCCTCTCCACGAGTCGACGGGGATCGATTGGCCGGTATAGACGGGCCAGAAGTAGATGAAGTTCCAGACGATCAGCAGGACCAGGACCCCCGCTCCGATCGCGCCCACCGCCCGCCGTCGTTCCGACGATCCCGCGGGCCCCAGCATCGCCCCGATCATCATGGCCACCGCCAGACACAGGTACGGGACGAAGACCACCGCGTAGAAGTAGAAGATCGTCCGCTCCTGGTAGTTGAACCAGGGCAGCAGACCCGCGGCCAGCGCGCAGGCGATCGCGCCCGCCCGCCAGTCGCGCCGGAAGAACCAGCGCCACAGCACGTACAGCAGCGCGAAGCAGCCCGCCCACCACAGCAGCGGGGTGCCCATCGCCAGCACCTCGCGGGCGCACTTGCCCGCCGCGGTCGCCGGACAGCCGTCGGTGCCGGGCGCGGGGGACTCGTAGTAGTACGAGACCGGGCGGCCCAGGACCAGCCAGCTCCAGGGGTTCGACTGGTAGGTGTGGCCCGAGGTCAGGCCCACGTGGAACTTGTAGACCTCCGTCTCGTAGTGCCACAGGCTGCGCACCCACTCCGGCAGGAACGACATCGAGCTGCCCTGGTCCTGCGTCCTGGCCCAGTCGCGGAAGTAGCCGCCCTTGCCGTTGTCCGGGCTCAGGATCCAGCCCGTCCAGGAGGCGATGTACACCGCGATCGCCACCGGCACGGTGGACAGGAACCCGGGCAGCGCGTCGCGGCGCAGCATCGCCGCGTACGGCCTGCCCGCGCCCGCGACCCGGCGCGCGGAGGCGTCCCACAGCACGGTCAGCACGCCGAAGAAGGCGAGGACGATCAGGCCGTTCCACTTGGTGCCGAAGGCCAGCCCGAGGCAGACGCCCGCGAGGATCCGGTACGGGCGCCGGCCCAGCCGCAGGGTCTCGGCGATCAGCGGGTCCGGCCTGGTCCGGCCCTCGTCGTCCACCGGCAGCGCGGCCGCGAGCCGGGCCCGCGCCTTGTCCCGGTCGATCAGCAGCGCCCCGAACGCGCCGAGCACGAAGAACATCAGCACCAGGTCGAGGAGCGCGGTCCGGCTCATCACCAGGTGCAGGCCGTCCACCGCCAGCAGCGCGCCCGCCAGGCAGCCCAGGAAGGTCGAGCGGAACAGCCGCCGCCCGATCCGGCACAGCATCAGCACCGACAGGGTGCCGAGCAGGGCGGTCATGAACCGCCAGCCGAAGGGATCGAAGCCGAACATCCATTCGCCGAGCCCGATCACCCACTTGCCGACCGGCGGGTGCACGACGTAACCCGGGTCGGTCGGCAGCACGACCCCGTCGGGGTTGGCGAGGATCGACTTGTCGATGTCCTTGGGCCAGTTGGCCTCGTAACCCTGCTGGACCGTGGCCCAGGCGTCCTTCGCGTAGTACGTCTCGTCGAATATCACCGCCTTCGGGCTGCCCAGGTGCACGAACCGCAGCACCCCGGCCACCAGCGCCACCAGCAGCGGCCCGGCCCACGCCAGCACCCGCAGCACCGTGTCCGTCGCCGAGAAGCGCACGCCCAGCGCCGTCCACAGCGCCACCGAAGGCTTCGCGTAGGGCGGGACCAGGCGCGTACGGACATCGGCGCGCGGCCCCGCGCCCGGTCCGCCCGGCGGGGCGTAGCCGAAGCCGCGCAGGCGGCGCAGCCAGGTCGGCGGCTCGTTCTCGCCGCCACCGGGCGGCGCGGGCGGGGCCCCCGCGGGGCTGGGTTGCGGCGTCGCGGTACTGGTCACCGGGTCATCGTAGGGAACGGCGCTGTGGGAACCCCAGCACCGGGGCGCACGGAGCCGCCCGGGCGGGCGGCCGGGCGGGCGGCCGGGACCGGGCGGGGCACGGGGCTGAGAGGATGTGGGGGTGACCACTGCGCAGCCCCGAGGTACCGAAGCCGTCCATCCGACCACCGAGCGGGCGGGCGTCCTCGTCCTCGCCGGCACCCCGATCGGGGACCTCGCGGACGCGCCGCCCCGGCTCGCCACCGAGCTGGAGCGCGCGGACGTGATCGCCGCCGAGGACACCCGGCGGCTGCGCCGGCTGACCCAGGGCCTCGGCGTGCACACCACCGGCCGGGTCCTGTCGTACTTCGAGGGCAACGAGTCCGCGCGCACCCCCGAGCTGGTCGAGGCGCTCCTCGCCGGGTCCCGGGTGCTCCTCGTCACCGACGCGGGGATGCCCTCGGTGTCCGACCCCGGCTACCGGCTGGTCGCCGCCGCGGTGGAGAAGGACATCAAGGTGACGGCCGTGCCCGGCCCGTCCGCCGTGCTCACCGCGCTGGCCATGTCCGGACTGCCGGTGGACCGGTTCTGCTTCGAGGGCTTCCTGCCGCGCAAGGCGGGCGAGCGCCTCAGCCGGCTGCGCGAGGTCGAGGGCGAGCGCCGCACCCTCGTCTACTTCGAGGCCCCGCACCGCCTCGACGACACCCTCGCCGCGATGGCCGAGGTGTTCGGCCCCGACCGGCGGGCCGCGGTCTGCCGCGAGCTGACCAAGACGTACGAGGAAGTCAAGCGCGGCGGACTGGCCGCGCTCGCCGAGTGGGCCGCCGAGGGCGTCCGTGGCGAAATCACGGTGGTCGTCGAAGGGGCGCCCGCCGCGGCGCCCGGCGATGTGGACGCCGAGGAGCTGGTGCGCAGGGTGCGCGTGCGCGAGGAGGCGGGGGAGCGGCGCAAGGAGGCCATCGCGGCGGTCGCCGCCGAGGCCGGCGTACCCAAGCGCGAGGTCTTCGACGCGGTGGTGGCGGCAAAGAACGCGGCACAAAAAGTGGTGTGAGTCGGTAAAGAGTTAGGCTGAAAAGCAAAGCTCAGACCGCGCACGGGGCGCTTTGGGCATGCTTGGCCCAAAGGCCGTCCAACACTGGACAGGGCCTGATGCGCTCCCGCCGGAACAGGCGTCCACTGGCTAGTGAAACACCAGCGGACAAGAGGAGCTGGCATGAGTGAGCTCGCAGACACCCCGGTTCCCGCGGCCCCGCCGGTCGCGCCCGCACCGACCGTCGTCGCCGCCAGAACAGCCACCCCCACGGCCACCCCCACGGCCACCACCAGGGCCACCACCCCCACCGCCGCACCCGTACGGACCGTGCGCGAGGCCTACTCCTTCGCGTGCATGAAGTGCGGCTACGGATGGGAACAGGCGTACGCGATCGAACACCACGTGGACGGACTCGGTCAGCCGTTCATCGTCTACACCGTCAAGGGCGGCGAACGGGTCCCGTCCCCGCTGTCCAACCCCACCTGCCTGAACTGCGGTGGGCACGTGGTGCGGATCATGCGGGAGGGGCAGGTCTCCTCCGTGCTCGGCATGCTCGACCAGCTCTACCACCACCGGGTCGCGCCCGGCATCGCCGGACCCGTCCCGGCCGGCGCGGACGTCCCGCGCCACCCCAAGGAGCCGCGGGCGGCCAGGCACCGCAAGGGGTCCCGGTCGCACGACGCCCCCGGGCCGGTCGTGATCGACCCGGACGCGCGGGACGACAGCGAGGGCAAGGGCCTGCTGGGCCGCCTGTGGAGGCGGATCCGCGGCGCCTGAGCCCGGGGCCGGGGCAGCCGCGGGCACCGCGCCCGCGGCCGGTTCCGGGGCGGCGCTCCCGGTGGCGGTCATAAGATCGCCCGTATGAGTGCCAGCCCTTCCAGCCCCCGCCGCAAAGACGACGACCGGGACACCCCGCCGCCGCTCCCGGAGCCCCTCCGGGTCGCGGTGGCGGACTCCCACACCCACCTCGACATGCAGAGCGGCACGGTCGAGGAGGCCCTGCGCAAGGCCGCCTCGGTGGGCGTCACCACCGTCGTGCAGGTCGGCTGCGACGTGAAGGGCTCGCGCTGGGCGGCCGAGACCGCCGCCGCGTACGAGAACATCCACGCGGCGGTCGCCCTCCACCCGAACGAAGCGCCCCGGATCGTGCACGGGGATCCCGATGGCTGGTCCCGTCAGGGCGCGCGGCCCGGCGGCGGGGAGGCGGCCCTGGACGAGGCCCTCGCCGAGATCGAGGCGCTGGCCGCCCTCGGCCACGTCAAGGCGGTCGGCGAGACCGGCCTGGACCACTTCCGCACCGGACCCGAGGGCATGGCCGCGCAGGAGCGTTCCTTCCGCGCCCACATCGAGATCGCGAAGCGGCAGGGCAAGGCGCTGGTCATCCACGACCGCGAGGCCCACGCCGACGTCCTGCGCATTCTGCGGGAAGAGGGCGCGCCCGAGCGGACCGTCTTCCACTGCTACTCCGGCGACGCCGAGATGGCGCGCGAATGCGCCGCCGCCGGGTACTACATGTCCTTCGCCGGGACCGTCACGTTCAAGAACGCGGCGTCGCTGCGGGAGGCCGTGGCGGTGGCCCCGGCCGAGCTGCTGCTCGTCGAGACGGACGCGCCGTACCTGACCCCCGCGCCGTACCGCGGCCGGCCCAACGCGCCGTACCTCATTCCGCTCACCGTCCGCGCGATGGCCGCGGCCCGCGGCATCGGCGAGGACGCGATGGCCACGGCACTGGCGGCGAACACGGCGCGCGCTTTCGCCTACTGACCGACGCGCGCGGCCTTACACCACCACCGCCCGGCCGACACGCTGTGTAGTGCTGCGGCTTTGTTGCGTGACGAGCGCTCCGCTAGGGTGCCGTGCCCGTACCAACGGGACCGGACCAGTGGAGCGAGCGTCGTGAGCGATATCCAGGGCAGCCACCGCCGTGGTGGCGGGGACCGGCCGACCGCCACCGCTTCGGCGGGCTGGCTGGAGTCGGCCCTGTCCGCCGACCCGGACCCCGACGCCGACGCCGACCCCGGCCCCGCCGCCCTCTCCGACGACCGGGACGCGGCCGTCCCCGCCCCCCGCGCCGGGGACCACCGGGCCGCGCGCCGCCGCAAGGCGGAGGGCCCGACGGGCCGCCGCGCCCGCGGCCGGACC
>NZ_JBEOXE010000044.1:0-67469 GCF_040296485.1 Streptomyces sp. NPDC002138
CTGGGACGTCGCCGGTGTCGTGGAGGCCGTCGGCGAGGACACCTTCGACTACGCCGTGGGCGGCCCCCAGGGCCGTCCGGGCGGCGCCCCGAACGGTGCCACGCAGTCCGGTACCGCGGCCTTCCCGCAGAGCGACCCGTTCGGTCCCGGTACGCCGCCCGGCGGCCCCGGTGCCAACAACGGCTTCGAGCGTCCCCAGGGCCCGGGTCAGCCCGGGCAGGGGCAGGGCGCTCCGGTGACCCCGCGGGTGCGGCCGCAGCTGCCGCCGCGCGGTGGCGCGCCGCGTCCGGAGCTCCCGGGCGTCGGCAGCGCCGCGTCCGCCGGGCTCCCGCCGGCCCCCAGCTGGGGCGGCGACCAGGGCCGCCGAGGCGGTCAGGACGTACCGCGCGGGCACGACGAGGTCCAGGGCCCCGGCTCCACGGCCGAGTTCGCCCGCCCGGACTACAACGCCCCGATGCCCCGCTCCGGGGACGCCGGTACGACGGGCCAGTTCGCCCGCCCGGGCACCAGCGGTCCCCAGGACCCCGCGTCCACGGGTCAGTACGCCCTGCCGGATCTGCGCGGCGCCCAGGACCCGGCCGCCACCGGCCAGTTCCCGCGTCCCGACTTCCCCGCGGTCCAGAACCCGGCCTCCACCGGCCAGTTCGCCCGGCCCGACTTCCCGGCCGCCCAGGACCCCTCCGCCACGGGCCAGTTCGCCCGTCCGGACTTCCCCGGCCGCCAGGACCCCTCGGCCACCGGCCAGTTCGAGCGCGCCGACATACGCGGGGCGCAGGACCCGGCCTCCACCGGCCAGTTCCCGCGGCCCGACTTCCCGGCGCCGCGGACCGGCGGTCCCGGTGTCGGCGGGTACGGCGACCAGGGCGGCCAGGGCGGCCCGCAGGCCCCGCAGCACTACCAGGGCCAGCAGCCGCAGCAGCAGCCCGGCGGCCAGGCTCCGGGCCTGCCCCAGTCCCGCCGGCCGGAGGCCCTGCCCCCGGCGCAGCAGCTGGGCGACGGCCGGACCCCGCTCTTCGACAACCTGGAGTCGAACTGGTTCCGCCAGGAGGGCGAGCAGCCCCCCGGCCAGGCACCGGGCGTACCCCAGCAGCCGCAGCAGGGGCTGCCGACCGGCCCCACCCCGGTCCCCGCCTCCCCGCAGCAGCCCCTGCCGCAGCGCGGCCAGGAGCGTGCGGCCGAGCCCGCGCAGAACCCCGCACCCGGCTCGCCCACGGTGAGCTGGCGCTCCTCCCCCAACGACGAGCTGATGCGGCAGGCCGAGCGCGTGCGCCAGCCCGCCGCGGGCGGGATCACCACGTCGGGCCTGCCCCGGCGGGTGCCCCGGGCCAACCTCGTGGCGGGTACCGCGCAGCAGCAGGCCGAGGCCCAGGCGGGCCCGCAGGTCTCGCGCGCCCCGGACGACGTCCGCGGCCGTCTCACCAACCTCCGGCGCGGTATCCAGCAGGGCCGTCAGGCCGGCACCACCGGCCCGGCGACCGGCAGTTACCACATCGACCCCACTTACCAGCAGGAGCGATAGTTGAGTTCGATGAGCCAGGCGGCACAGAACCTGAACTGGTTGATCACGAACTTCGTGGACAACACCCCCGGGGTGTCCCACACGGTGGTGGTCTCCGCCGACGGCCTCCTTCTGGCCATGTCCGAGGGCTTCCCCCGGGACCGCGCGGACCAGCTCGCCGCGGTGGCCTCCGGGCTGACCTCCCTGACCGCCGGCGCCTCCCGCATCTTCGAGGGCGGCGCCGTCAACCAGACCGTGGTGGAGATGGACCGGGGGTTCCTCTTCCTCATGTCCGTCTCCGACGGATCCTCGCTGGCCGTACTCGCTCACCCCGAGTGCGACATCGGCCTCGTGGGCTACGAAATGGCCCTCCTCGTGGACCGCGCCGGCAGTGTCCTCACTCCGGACCTGCGCGCGGAGCTGCAGGGCAGCCTCCTCACCTGACGTCCAACACTCCCGGCCGGCCGGTACTGCCGGCCGGGAGACCGGGGCCCCCGCCCCGGAACCCAGTACCGCCGTTTGGCCGTCATCCCGTCCCCCCACCGGCCCCGTCGGACGGCACGTTGACCACTGCTGTCCAGCCCGGAGGATCCATGACCCCGCCCCCCGCCTATCCCGATGCCTACGGCGACCCGTCGTACTCGGAAGGCGACCAGCCGCTGGTCCGCCCCTACGCGATGACCGGTGGCCGGACCCGGCCCCGCTACCAGCTCGCCATAGAGGCGCTGGTCAGCACCACCGCCGATCCGATGCACCTGTCGGGCCTGCTTCCCGAGCACCAGCGCATCTGCACACTGTGCCGCGAGGTCAAGTCGGTCGCGGAAGTGTCCGCGCTGCTGTCGATGCCGCTCGGTGTCGCCCGGATCCTCGTCGCCGACCTGGCGGAGGCCGGAATGGTGGCCATCCACCAGCCGGGCAATGGAGAGGCCGGCGGCACGCCGGATGTAACGCTGCTCGAAAGGGTGCTCAGTGGACTTCGCAAGCTCTAGCAGCGGCGGAGCGACCCGCTCCACCACCTCCGCGAAGATCGTGGTGGCGGGTGGCTTCGGCGTGGGCAAGACCACGTTCGTGGGTGCCGTCTCCGAGATCAACCCGCTGCGCACCGAGGCCGTGATGACCAGCGCGAGCGCCGGCATCGACGACCTGACCCACACGGGGGACAAGACGACCACCACGGTCGCCATGGACTTCGGCCGCATCACCCTGGACCAGGACCTGATCCTGTACCTCTTCGGTACGCCGGGTCAGGACCGCTTCTGGTTCATGTGGGACGACCTCGTGCGCGGCGCCATCGGCGCGATCGTGCTCGTGGACACCCGCCGTCTCGCCGACTGCTTCCCGGCCGTCGACTACTTCGAGAACAGCGGTCTCCCCTTCGTCGTGGCGCTCAACGGCTTCGAGGGCCACCAGCCGTACACCCCCGAAGAGGTGCGCGAGGCCCTGCAGATCGGGCCCGACGCCCCGATCATCACCACCGACGCCCGTCACCGTGCGGATGCCAAGAGCGCGCTGATCACTCTGGTCGAGCACGCGTTGATGGCGCGCCTCAAGTAACACGGGTTCGTCTGCGCGAGTCGAGGGCGGGCTGTGTCATGCGACACGGCCCGCCCTCTCTTTTCATAACGTTTCGACAGAGAATTGTCACCTGCCGGACACACGGTGCGTTCGGGCGGTACCACTCCGCTCACAACTCGCCCCGTTTTTCCCGTCGGTTGCTCTTTATGTCCGGTTTATGCGGGGCATAAGGTTCTGGGCATGGCCGGATTCAACTGTTTGGAACACGGCCGTCAACCGTGCTGGAATCAACGAACTAGCTAGTAGCACCGCCGAGAGGTTGTTGGTCGAGTGAGGCGAAGCAATTCGAGCCCCGCGGAGGAACCCGCGCGCGGCAACTTCACCCCGCCGCCGCGCGCGGGTGCGTCGTTCGACGTACCCGTGGACGCGCCCGTCGGCGGTGGCAGCACCAGTAAGTTCGCGCCCCGCAACTGGCGCGTGCCGACGAAGCTGAACGCCATCCTGCTCGTGCCGGTCCTCGTCGGACTGGTCATGGGCGGCTTCCAGGTGAAGGGCTCCATCGACACCTGGAACGAGGCGAAGGACGCCGAGAAGACCGCGCGCATCGTCCAGGCCGCGGCCGAGTACGGCCAGGCGCTGCTCAACGAGCGCGACCTCACCGCCGAGCCCCTCCTCAAGGGCGAGCGTTCCAGCGAGGTCGTCACCAAGGCCTACACGGCGACCGACACGGCCAAGGCGAAGTTCGCCGAAGCCGTCAAGGGCATGCCGAAGAAGCAGGGCCTGGAGCGCCGCCTGGAACTCTTCCAGGTGGAGGAGCCAAAGCTCGACGTCATCCGCAAGACCGCGTACGCCGCGGCCGCCGAGACGCCGAAGAAGGACCTCCCCAGGGCGGCCGGGCCCATCCCGACCGAAGAGGGCTACCTCCTCGTCCAGCACAACCTCATGCAGTTCTCCAACGAGCTGGGTCTGGGCACCGGGAACGTCACCAGCTACGGCCGCATGGTCTACGCGATCGAGCTGGCCAAGGCCGCGAATTCGCTCCAGCGTTCCGTGGGCACCCACCTGCTCGTCCGTCCGAGCGAGACCGAGGAGATCCGCAAGGCCCAGCTGGTCGCCTTCTCCTCCTACGCCTACCTCGAAGAGATCGCGATCGGCGAGTACGTCGCCGCCGGTACCGAGGCGGACACGGACAAGCTGAAGGAGGTCATGGGCAAGCGGTCCGCCCTGGGCGCCGCCAAGCTCGCCGAGGCGCAGACCCAGGCCCAGCAGGCCGGTACCCCCTTCAAGGCCCCGCCGGTCGTCAACGGTTCTCCGCTGACGGGCATGACCGAGGCGATAGCCGGGGGCGACAAGCCCTCCAAGCTCGCCGCGAACGGCACCACGCCGCTGGCCTGGCAGGCCGCCGCCACCGCGAAGTTCGACGGTTACGCCGAGGTCGAGAAGGACCTCCTCGACAAGGCCGTCCAGGACACCATCGTCATCTCCGACGACGCCCGCAACGCCGCCATCATCAACGGCGCGATCGTGGTCGTGGCCCTGCTCGCCGCCTTCATCCTGGCGGGCATGATGGCCCGCCAGATGGGCCGCTCGATGCGCCGCCTGCGCAGCGCGGCCTTCGACGTGGCCGAGCAGCGCCTGCCGATGCTGGTCGACCAGCTCTCGCGGACCGACCCGGGCAAGGTCGACACCCGGGTGGTGCCGATCCCGATCGACTCCCTGGACGAGATCGGCGAGGTCGCCCGCGCCTTCGACCAGGTCCACCGGGAAGCCGTCCGGCTCGCCGCCGAGCAGGCGCTCCTGCGGGGCAACGTCAACGCGATCTTCACGAACCTCTCCATGCGCAACCAGTCGCTGATCGAGGGCCAGCTGACCCTCATCACGGACCTGGAGAACAACGAGGCCGACCCGGACCAGCTGGAGAACCTCTTCCGGCTGGACCACCTGGCCACCCGTATGCGTCGCAACGGCGAGAACCTCCTCATCCTCGCGGGTGAGGAACCGGGCCGCCGCTGGGACCAGCCGGTCCCGCTGGTCGACGTCCTGCGCGCCGCCTCCTCCGAGGTGGAGCAGTACGAGCGCATCGAGCTGTCGGGCGTCTCCGAGGCCGAGATCCACGGCCAGGCCGTGACCGACCTCGTGCACCTGCTCGCCGAGCTGCTGGAGAACGCCACCACCTTCTCCTCCCCGCAGACCAAGGTCCGCGTCAACGCGACCCGTCTGCCCGACGGCCGCGTCATGATCGAGATCCACGACAAGGGCATCGGCCTCACCGCCGAGGACTTCGCGGACATCAACCACAAGCTGGCGGACCCGCCGACCGTGGACGCCGCGATCTCGCAGCGCATGGGTCTGTTCGTGGTCGGGCGGCTGTCGGACCGGCACGGCATCCGGGTCCAGCTGCGCCCCTCGGGCGAGCAGGCCGGTACGACCTCTCTGGTCATGCTCCCGGACGCGATCACCCACGGTGGTGGTGGCGAGGGCATACCCGACGACGACTTCACCGTCTCGCAGATGATTCCGGAACAGCGCCAGCTCCAGCAGAGCGCGCCCCTGCGCACGGCCGCCGAGCTCGGCTTCGACGACTCGCAGTACGACCGTCGGCCGGGTTCCCAGGCCGACGGGCAGAACGGCGAGCCGGTCGCCCTGGACCCGGTGGGGCGCTCGCTGGGCCGTGACGAGCGGCGGGCCGCGCTGGAGGCGCAGGTCGGCTACGCGGAGCAGGCTCAGCCGCAGCAGGAGTATCCGGAACCCCAGCCGGAGCACGGCTACCAGCCGTACCCGGGCCAGGGATACGAGCAGCAGCCCGAGCAGGGCTACGAGGCCGCCTCGTACGCGCCCCAGGACAGCTACCCCCAGCAGGCCGGATACGACGCGTACCAGCAGGACGGTTACGCCTATCCGGAGGCCGGGTATCAGGACCCCGCGCAGGCCGAGCAGTCCTACGACGGTGGCTACGAAGCCCAGTCCCACCAGGCAGACTGGCCGGAGCAGAACAGCTACCCGGCCGCCTACCAGCAGAATTACGGGACCGAATCGGAATCACCGTCCGGTCCCGAACAGGCCCCGGAGCGCGTAGGCTTCGACCGTCCGGACACCGCTGCCGACGCTGGTCACCACCTGACCGGAGCGGGTCTGCCGCGTCGTGGCAGCCAGCAGCAGTGGCAGCCGGCGCAGAAGGAAACGGAGTCTTCCGGATCCCTCTTCGAGCAGCGGCCGCAGCGTCAGCAGCAGCCCGCCGAATCGGAGCGGGCGCCGGAGGAAGCGGAAGGTCCCGAGTCCTGGCGTTCGCGCAACGACGAACGCTGGCAGCAGGCCGGAAAGCTCAAGGAGCCGAAGGCGGGCGGGGTCACCCCGTCCGGTCTCCCTCGGCGGGTACCCAAGGCCAACCTGGTCGAGGGTGCGGCGGAATCGACCCCGCAGGGGGGCCCACAGGTCTCCCGCGCCCCGGAGGACGTCCGTGGCAGGCTGAGCAACCTGCGCCGCGGTGTCGAGCAGGGACGCAGTGCGGGTTCGGAGCAGTCAAGTAACAGCTATGACCAGGAGCGTTAGTGTGAGCCCGATGAGCCAGGCGGCACAGAACCTGAACTGGTTGATCACGAACTTCGTGGACAACACCCCCGGGGTGTCCCACACGGTGGTGGTCTCCGCCGACGGCCTCCTTCTGGCCATGTCGGAAGGCTTCCCGCGGGACCGCGCCGACCAGCTGGCGGCCGTGGCCTCCGGACTGACCTCGCTGACCGCGGGTGCCTCCCGCATCTTCGAGGGCGGCGCCGTCAACCAGACGGTGGTGGAGATGGACCGCGGGTTCCTCTTCCTGATGTCGGTGTCCGACGGATCCTCGCTCGCGGTGCTCGCGCACCCCGAGTGCGACATCGGCCTGGTGGGCTACGAGATGGCCCTCCTGGTGGACCGCGCGGGCAGTGTCCTCACCCCGGACCTTCGCGCGGAGCTCCAGGGCAGTCTTCTCAACTAGCAAACAGGCAGTGCGTTTCGCGCCATCGCACCATAGGGTGCGGTGGCGCGGTTCCACAGGGAGTACTGCGTTCTTGGAGTCGGAGGAGGAAACGTGACAACACCCCACGGAGGACATCCCTATGGCGGCTCGCAGCAGCCGCAGGGTGGACACGACCAGAACCGCTTCAACTTCCCTTCCTCTCCCAGCCGGCCCGCGCCGGAGCACCAGCCTTACCCGCAACAGCCTTACGGGCAGCCCTCGCAGGCCCCGCAGCGGCAGCAGCCTTACACGCCCCCGCAGCAACACCAGCAGCCCCGGCAGCCGCAGCGGTCTTCGCAGCCGCCGGCTCCCAAGGCGCACAACCCGCTGGTGCGTCCGTACGCCATGACCGGCGGCCGGACCCGGCCCCGCTACCAGCTCGCCATCGAGGCGCTGGTCAGCACCACGGCCGATCCCTCGCGCCTGCAAGGGCAGTTGCCCGAGCACCAGCGCATCTGCCGGCTCTGCATCGAGATCAAGTCGGTCGCCGAGATCTCGGCCCTTCTCTCCATCCCCCTCGGCGTCGCCCGAATCCTCGTCGCCGACCTGGCGGAGGCGGGCCTTGTCGCCATCCATCAGCCCGGCGGGGACGAATCCGCCGGCGGTCAGCCAGACGTGACACTGCTCGAAAGGGTGCTCAGTGGACTTCGCAAGCTCTAGCGGCGGTGGCGGAGCGACTCGCTCCACCACCTCCGCGAAGATCGTGGTGGCGGGTGGCTTCGGCGTGGGCAAGACCACGTTCGTGGGCGCCGTCTCCGAGATCAACCCGCTGCGCACCGAAGCCGTGATGACATCCGCTTCCGCGGGGATCGACGATCTCACCCACACCGGGGACAAGACGACCACCACGGTCGCCATGGACTTCGGCCGCATCACCCTGGACCAGGACCTGATCCTGTACCTGTTCGGCACCCCCGGACAGGACCGCTTCTGGTTCATGTGGGACGACCTCGTGCGCGGCGCCATCGGCGCCGTCGTCCTCGTCGACACCCGCCGTCTCGCCGACTGCTTCCCCGCCGTCGACTACTTCGAGAACAGCGGCCTGCCCTTCGTGATCGCCCTGAACGGTTTCGACGGGCACCAGCCGTACACCCCCGAAGAGGTCCGCGAGGCCCTGCAGATCGGCCCCGACGCCCCGATCATCACCACCGACGCCCGCCACCGCGGCGATGCCAAGAGTGCCCTGATCACTCTGGTCGAGCACGCGCTGATGGCGCGCCTGCGGTAGTCGCCCCACCGCGTACGAAGAGGCCCCCCGCACTCGGCGACGAGTGCGGGGGGCCTTTCGCGTGGTGCGGGTCGCAGGGGGGACGGACACAAAAAGGCCTCCCGCACTCGGCGACGAGTGCGGGAGGCCTTGCGCGGGGACCTAGCCCTGCCAGCTGTGCGGGGCGCGGAAGCCCGGGGTGCGCTCGAGGCGGCGCCAGCGGGCGGTGGAGCCGGTGGTGTGGACCGGGGCGGCCTCGGGGGTGGCGGCGGCGCGGGCGAGGAGGATCGCGGTGATCGCGGCCAGCTCCTCGGGCTCGGCGTGGCCCTTCTCGACGCGCAGCAGGGTGTCGGTGGTGGGGCTCATGAGTGGCAGGTCTCCTTCGCTTCTACTGGGGCGGGTTGCCGTGCTTGCGCGACGGCAGATCGGCGTGCTTGTTGCGGAGCATCGCGAGGGCGCTGACGAGGACCTCGCGGGTCTCGGCGGGGTCGATGACGTCGTCGACGAGACCGCGCTCGGCGGCGTAGTACGGGTGCATCAGCTCGGACTTGTACTCCTTGACCATGCGGGCGCGCATGGCTTCGGGGTCCTCGGCGTCGGCGATCTGCTTGCGGAAGATCACGTTGGCCGCGCCCTCCGCGCCCATGACCGCGATCTCGTTGGTCGGCCAGGCGTAGGTGAGGTCCGCTCCGATGGACTGCGAGTCCATGACGATGTACGCGCCGCCGTAGGCCTTGCGCAGGATCAGCGAGATCCGGGGCACCGTCGCGTTGCAGTACGCGTACAGCAGCTTCGCGCCGTGGCGGATGATGCCGCCGTGCTCCTGGTCGACGCCCGGCAGGAAGCCGGGGACGTCCAGGAGGGTGATGATCGGAATGTTGAACGCGTCGCACAGCTGGACGAACCGCGCCGCCTTCTCGGAGGCGTGGATGTCCAGGACGCCGGCGAGGTGGCCGGGCTGGTTCGCGACGATGCCGACGACCTGGCCGTCCATCCGCGCCAGCGCGCAGATGATGTTGCGGGCCCAGCGCTCGTGGATCTCCAGGACGTCGCCTTCGTCGACGAGTTCCTCGATGACCTTGAGCATGTCGTACGGACGGTTGCCGTCGGCCGGGACGAGGTCCAGCAGGACGTCGGAGCGGCGGTCGGCGGGGTCGGCGCTCTCGTGGACCGGGGGGTTCTCCCGGTTGTTGGAGGGCAGCATGGAGATCAGGTAGCGGACCTCGGAGATGCAGGTCTCCTCGTCGTCGTACGCGAAGTGCGCGACGCCCGAGGTCTCGGCGTGCACGTCCGCGCCGCCCAGACCGTTCTGCGTGATCTCCTCGCCCGTCACCGCGCGGACCACGTCCGGGCCGGTGATGAACATCTGCGAGGTGTCGCGGACCATGAACACGAAGTCGGTCAGCGCCGGGGAGTAGGCCGCGCCGCCGGCGCACGGGCCCAGCATCACCGAGATCTGCGGGATGACACCCGAGGCCCTGGTGTTGCGCTGGAAGATGCCGCCGTATCCGGCGAGCGCCGAGACGCCCTCCTGGATACGGGCGCCCGCGCCGTCGTTCAGCGAGACCAGCGGAGCACCCGCCGCGATCGCCATGTCCATGATCTTGTGGATCTTCGCCGCGTGGGCCTCGCCGAGCGCGCCACCGAAGATCCGGAAGTCGTGGGCGTACACGAAGACCGTGCGGCCCTCGACCGTGCCCCAGCCCGTGATCACACCGTCGGTGTAGGGCTTCTTCGCCTCCAGGCCGAAGCCGGTGGCCCGGTGCCGACGCAGCTGCTCGACCTCCTTGAAGGAGCCCGCATCGAGGAGGAGCGCGATGCGCTCCCGCGCCGTCAGCTTGCCCTTGGCATGCTGCGCCTCGGTCGCACGGTCACTGGGTCCGCGCCGCGCCTGCTCGCGCAGATCGTGCAGCTCGGCCACGCGGCCGCGAGCGTCCGTCGGCTCGCTCGAAGTCTGGTCCACAACGGTCATGTACTGACCTTACGAACCCGCCCCCCGAAAACCCTCCGTTGGTTCCGCACAGTCTCCGGCCCGATCCGCTGTCCGGCCCGGACAGAAGGGCCCGAGCATGCGAGGACTCCACCAGTTGGGACCTTGGTCCTTTGTGGAGACACCACAAAGACCTGTCAACATGGCGCATGGTGGTTGAAATTTGAACTGAATGGGTCTAGCGTCATTCTCGTTGAAGATTGAACAAAAGAGCTTCAACGAGACGCGCTCCGACGGGGCGCCACGACCGAGGAGTCACACCATGGGTATCTTCACCCGCCGCAGCCAGGACACCGCCACCGACACCACCGGCGCGTCCGCCGTCGCCACCCGCGAGGTGGACCCGGCGCTGGCGGCGCTCACCGGCGACTACGTCATCGACGCCGCCCACAGCAGCATCGGTTTCACCGTCCGCCACGCCATGGTGACCAACGTCCGCGGCGCCTTCGCCGACCACGAGGGCACCCTGCACCTGGACGGCGCCGACCCGGCCCGCTCCACGGCCTCCATCGACGTGAAGATCGCCTCTGTCGACACGGGCATCGCCGACCGCGACGGCCACCTGCGCGGCGGCGACTTCTTCGACGCCGAGGCCTTCCCGCTGATGACCTTCCGCTCCACCGAGGCGGCCCAGCTCGGCGGTGACACGTACCGGATCACGGGCGACCTGACGATCAAGGACGTCACCCGGCCGCTCTCCATCGACCTGGAGTTCAACGGATCCGCCACGGACGTCTACGGCAACGAGCGCGTGGGCTTCGAGGGCTCGGCCACCATCCTGCGCTCCGACTGGGGCCTGACCTGGAACGCGGCCCTGGAGGCCGGTGGCGTGATGGTCAGCGACAAGGTCAAGCTGACCTTCGACATCTCCGCGATCAAGCAGGCCTGACCCGGTGGGCGGGCAGGCCCGGGGGCGGCGGCGACGCTCAGAAGTCGCCGCCCCCGAAGCCGCCGCCGCCACCGTCGAAACCGCCACCGCCTCCGAAGTCTCCCCCGCCGAAGTCGGACGGGTTGAAGTCGGCGCCGGAGACGTCCCCGCCGTCGAAACCGCCTCCCATGTCGGAGGCGTAGGCGGGACCGGACATCATCATCGAACCGAGCATCGTGCCCATGAGCAGACCGGGCAGCATGCCACCGCCGAAGTAGCCGCCGACCCAGGGACCGTACGCCGGGCCGGCGTCGTAGTACGGACGCGGGCCGTGCTCGGTGTCGACCGTACGAACCGCCGGGTCCTCGCCCTCGCGCAGCCGGACGGCGTCCGCCGCGCAGACGGGAACGGTCCGCGGAGCTCCGCCCGCCGGGGCCCATGCGGCGTCCTCGGTACTCACGCCGTGGCGCGGGTCGAAGAAGCAGGGCGCCCGGCGCTCGGGCACGGGCTTGCCCTGGCGGCGCGCGTCCAGTGAGGCCAGCGCGTACCGGCCGTCCTCCAGTGCCTGGGTCACGCCCCGCACCTCGTCGGGGTGCCGGACCGAGGCCATGATCTGCTTGGCCTTCTCGTACGAGTCGAGGCCCTGCTCGTAGTCCTTGCGCATGGCGTCGTCGGCGCCGGGTTCACCGGGGTGGAAGTCCAGCCGGTCCAGCTCCTCGCCGAAGGCCGTGATGTCCTCGTCGACGACCACGGAGAGCTTGCGGATCGCCTCGCGCTCCTCCTCTTCCTTCTTCTTGCGGTTGCGGCGCACCAGCGCGTACGCACCGCCGCCGCCGACGAGCGCCACCGCGCCCAGCCCGATCAGCGCGCCGGAACCGCCCCCGCCGTCCGAGCCGGAGCCGCCCCAGGAGGCCGGCGCGCCGCCCTTGGTCTGGGACAGGGCCTGGTCGACGAAGTTGTTGAGCTGGGTGACCGCGTCCACCGCGCCGCCCGCCTTGACGGCGTCGGTGAGGTTGCGGACGGAGTTGACCGGCATGACCGTGCGGTCGGCCGCGGCGTTGAAGCCGTCGCCGAGCCGGATCGCGTAGAGCCCGGTGATGCCGGTCTCGGTGCGCACCGTGCGCAGCACGGTGGCGGCCGGGAACTCGGCGGTCGCGGGCAGCACCGCCACGAACACGGGCTTGTCCGCGTCCTTGATCTTCTTCGCCAGGGCGTCCGCCTGGTCCTTCGGCAGCTGCGCCTCGGCGCGCGGGTCGACGTAGACCGGGCCCTTCTTGAGCGCCTCCGCGACGGCGGCGGGGCCGGTGGCGGCGGACGCCTGCGGCGCGACCACGAGGGCGGTCGCGGACAGGGCCAGCAGCAGACCGGAGAGTGCGGATATCAGCCTGGTCCTCATGGTCACGACGGTACCCGAACCGGTCATTTCCCGTGTGAGCTGGACATAAGGCTCGGGGGCCCGTCGCCGGGCCCCCGTACCGCGCTCCCCGCCGCCCGGGGACTACTCCGCCGGCTCCACTCCCGCGCGCAGCAGGCCGTAGGTGAAGGCGTCCTCCAGGGCCTGCCAGGACGCCGCGATCACGTTCGTCCCCACGCCCACCGTGGACCATTCGCGGTGGCCGTCGGTCGTGGCGATCAGTACGCGGGTGGTGGAGTCCGTGCCGTGCTTGCCCTCGAGGATGCGGACCTTGTAGTCGATCAGCTCGAACTTGGCGAGCTGGGGGTAGAAGCGCTCCAGCGCCACCCGCAGCGCCCGGTCGAGCGCGTTGACCGGGCCGTTGCCCTCGGCGGTGGCGACGATGCGCTCGCCCTTGGCCCACAGCTTCACCGTGGCCTCGTTCGCGTGCGTGCCGTCGGGGCGGTCCTCGACGATCGCGCGCCAGGACTCGGTACGGAAGTACTTGCGCGCCCGGCCCTCGACCTCGGCCCGCAGCAGCAGCTCGAAGGAGGCGTCGGCGGCTTCGAAGGTGTAGCCCGCCAGCTCGCGCTCCTTGACCCGCTCGACCACCCGGGAGATCAGGGCGCGGTCCCCGCCGAGGTCGACGCCCAGCTCCTTGCCCTTCAGCTCGATCGAGGCGCGCCCGGCCATGTCGGAGACCAGCATCCGCATGGTGTTGCCGACCCGCTCGGGGTCGATGTGCTGGTAGAGGTCCGGGTCGACCTTGATCGCCGAGGCGTGCAGCCCCGCCTTGTGCGCGAAGGCGGAGACACCGACGTAGGGCTGGTGGGTGGAGGGGGTGAGGTTGACGACCTCGGCGATGGCGTGCGAGATCCGGGTCATCTCGGCCAGCGCGCCCGCGGGCAGGACCGTACGGCCGTACTTGATCTCCAGCGCGGCGACGACCGGGAAGAGGTTGGCGTTGCCCACGCGCTCGCCGTAGCCGTTGGCCGTGCACTGGACGTGGGTGGCGCCCGCGTCGACGGCGGCGAGGGTGTTGGCGACCGCGCAGCCCGTGTCGTCCTGGGCGTGGATCCCCAGGCGTGCTCCGGTGTCGGCGAGGACGGTGGCGACGACGGCGCCCACCTGGGCGGGCAGCATGCCGCCGTTGGTGTCGCAGAGGATGACCACGTCGGCCCCGGCCTCGTGCGCGGCGCGCACGACGGACTTCGCGTAGGCGGGGTTGGCGCGGTAGCCGTCGAAGAAGTGCTCGCAGTCCACGAACACCCGCCGGCCCTGCTCGCGCAGGTAGGAGACGGTGTCCCGGACCATGGCGAGGTTCTCGTCCAGGGTGGTGCGCAGGGCCAGCTCGACGTGCCGGTCGTGGGACTTGGCCACCAGCGTGACGACCGGCGCCCCCGACTCCAGCAGGGCGCGGACCTGCGGGTCCTCGGCCGCCGAACCGCCCGCGCGGCGGGTCGCGCCGAAGGCGACCAGCTGGGCGTGCTGGAAGTCGATCTCGGTGCGGGCGCGGGCGAAGAACTCCGTGTCGCGGGGGTTGGCGCCCGGCCAGCCGCCCTCGATGAAGCCCACGCCGAAGTCGTCCAGGTGCCGGGCGATCGTCAGCTTGTCCGCGACGGTGAGGTTGATGCCCTCGCGCTGCGCTCCGTCGCGCAGCGTGGTGTCGAAGACATGGAAGCCGTCGTCGAGGACCGCGCTCGCCTCTGTCGCCTCTGTCGTCGTCATGCTGATCTGACTCCTGTCGGATGAGTGGCTCCGGATTCCCGCCCGGGGGAAGGCCGCCGTCGCTTGCCCCCATCATCGCGCGCGGTCCGCTCCCGGCAGGAATGGGGCCGGGAAACGAAAAGACCCCTCGCGGGTGCGAGAGGTCTGCGCGCGGGTCTGGGGCACGATGCCGCTGCCGCGAAGTTCTTCCGCGGTCTCAGCGGTCACTGCGGACCGGCGCGCTGCTGCCGATAATCATGGGCTGAGCAAGCACGCCCGCAGTCTGCCACACGTCCCGCCCCGCGAGCGGGCCGTCTCAGGATCCGGTCAGCGGTGGTGCCGTGTCCGGGGATACGAGCGCCTCATCGAGGAATTCCCCGACGTGCGCCAGGATGTCGGCGCGCCCGATCCCGGGCAGGCCCACGGCCAGCTGGATGCTGAACCCGTCCAGCAGCGCCCGCAGCCGGGCCCCGAACCGGTCGGGGTCCACCCGCCGGAACTCCCCGCGCGAGACGCCCTCGGCGAGCAGGGCCACCAGGTCGCGGTGCCAGGCGCCCTCGATGGCGGCCTGGCGGTCGCGCTCCTCGGGCCCGGCGTTCTGGGAGCGGTTCCAGACCTCCATCCACAGCGTCCAGTGCGGATCGCGGGCGCCGAGGGGCACGTACAGGTCGACGTACGCCTGGAGCCGCTCGCGGACCGGGCCGCGGCGGGAGAGCAGGGCGCGCCGCTCGTCGCCGAGGGCGGACTCGCTCCACTCCAGGGTCTGCAGGAGGAGTTCGTCCTTGCTGCGGAAGTAGTAGAGGAGGTGGCCGCTGCTCATGCCGACCTGGCGGCCCAGGCCGGCCATGGTCAGGCCCTCCAGGCCGCGCTCGGCGATCGTGGCCATGGCGGCGACGAGTACGTCCTCGCGCGGCGGCGCGTTCTTCCGCGCGCGTACCCCTCCGGCCACCATGGGCCACTCCTTACCGTCCGCCGCAGGTCAGGCCTTCGGCTGCTGCTGGGTGATGCAGTGGATACCGCCACCCCCGGCGAAAATCGTACGCGCGTCAACCAGTCGCACGGTCCGCTCGGGGAACAGTCCGCGGAAGATCTCGGCGGCCTCCTCGTCGCGCGGGTCGTCGAAGGAGCACAGCACCACGCCGCCGTTGCACAGGTAGTGGTTGATGTAGGAGTAGTCGACCCACTCGCCGTCCTCCTCCAGGACGGTCGGCGCGGGCACCTCGACGACCTCCAGGCGGCGCCCCCGGGCGTCCGTCTGGCCGCGCAGCAGGGCCGCGATCAGCTTGCAGCGCTCGTGGTCGGGGTGCGCCGGGTCGGGCTGGGTATGCACCAGCACCACGCCGGGGCGGGCGAAGGCGGCGACGATGTCCACGTGGCCCTGGGTGCCGTAGGTGCCGTAGTCACCGGCCAGGCCGTAGGGCAGCCAGATCGCCTTGGTGGTGCCCAGGTGGGCGTGGACCTCCCGCTCGACCTGCTCCCGGGTCCAGCCGGGGTTGCGGCCCGCGCCCAGCTGCACGGTGTCGGTGAGCAGGACCGTACCCTCGCCGTCGACGTGGATCGCGCCGCCCTCGTTGACGAGCGGGGTGCTGTACGTCCGGGTGCCGGCCAGGTCGGAGACGTGGCGGGCGATCTTCGAGTCGTGCTCCCAGCGGGCCCACTCCTGGGCGCCCCAGCCGTTGAAGGTCCAGTCCACCGCCGCCAGCTCGCCCGCGTCGTTGGTGACGAAGGTCGGGCCGATGTCCCGCATCCAGGCGTCGTCCAGCTCGCGCTCGACCAGCTCGACGTCGTCCCCGACGATCGCGCGGGCGCTGTCGGCGTCGCCGGGCGCGACGACCAGGGTCAGCGGCTCGAAGCCGCGCACGGCGCGGGCGACGGCGCCCCAGGCCTCCCGGGCCTCGGCCAGCTCCCGCTCGTTGGTGAAGGTCGGGTTCGGGCTGGGCCAGGCCATCCAGGTGCGCTCGTGGGGAGCCCACTCGGGGGGCATGCGGAACCCGTCGGAGGCGGGGCAGGCGGGCGTGGCGGTCATGAGGGGGTCCTTCCGGGCTGCGGGGTGGTGCGGGGGCCGGGCGGGGGCTCGGCGGGGCGGGGCGGGCGGATCAGAGGAAGTACAGGCGGTTCAGCGACACGGAGTCGGCCGCTTCGGAGCGCAGCGGGTCACCGTCGAGGCTGACGAGCCCGCTGCGCGCGTCCACGTCGACCGCGCCCACCCGGGAGTTGAGGAGGAGGTCCTTGGGTCCGATGCCGCGGGTGCCGCGGACGGCGACCCGGCGCCTGCGGGTGGGCATCTCGTCGCTGCCGAGCGCCGCGGCGGCGGCCGAGACGAAGGCGACGGAGATGTCGGCGGCGGTGGCGCCGTACGAGCCGAACTGCGGCCCGAGGACGAGGGGTTCGCAGGTGTCGGTGGCCGCGTTGGGATCGCCGGTGACCCCGTAGGCCGGGAAACCGGACTTCAGGACGAGCTGCGGCTTCGCGCCGAAGAACTGCGGGCGCCACAGCACGATGTCGGCGAGCTTGCCGACCTCGATGGAGCCGATCTCGTGGGCCAGGCCGTGGGCGATGGCCGGGTTGATGGTCAGCTTGGCCATGTAGCGCAGCACGCGGGCGTTGTCGTCGCCCTCGCCGTCGCCCTCCAGCGGGCCCAGCTCGCCCTTCATCTTCGCGGCCATGGCGAAGGTGCGGCGGATGGTCTCGCCCGCGCGGCCCATGCCCTGGGCGTCGGAGGAGGTGATGCCGATGGCGCCCAGGTCGTGCAGGACGTCCTCGGCTCCCATGGTGCCCGCGCGGATCCGGTCGCGGGCCATGGCCGCGTCCCCGGGGAGGTCGGGCTTGAGGTCGTGGACGGAGACGATCATGCCGTAGTGCTCGGCGACCGCGTCCCGGCCGAAGGGCAGCGTCGGGTTGGTCGAGGACCCGATGACGTTGGGGACGCCCGCCATCTTGAGCACGTTGGGGACGTGGCCGCCGCCGCAGCCCTCGATGTGGAAGGCGTGGATGGTGCGCCCGTCCAGGACGCGCAGGGTGTCCTCGACGGAGAGGCACTCGTTCAGGCCGTCGCTGTGCAGGGCGACCTGTACGTCGTACTCCTCGGCCACGCGCAGGGCGGTGTCCAGGGCGCGGGTGTGGGCGCCCATGTCCTCGTGGACCTTGAAGCCGGACGCGCCGCCCTCGGCGAGGGCCTCGATGAGGGGGGCGTCGTGGGAGGAGGAGCCGCGGGCGAGGAAGCCGATGTTGACGGGCCAGGCGTCGAAGGCGTTGAAGGCGTGCTTCAGCGCCCACGGGGAGTTGACGCCGACGCCCCAGACCGGGCCGAACTCCTGGCCGATGATCGTGGTGACGCCCGCCGCGAGCGAGGCCTCCATGATCCGTGGGGAGAGCAGGTGGACGTGGGTGTCCACGGCTCCGGCGGTGGCGATCATGCCTTCGCCGGAGACGATGGAGGTGCCCGTGCCGACCACCACGTCCACCCCGTCCAGGGTGTCCGGGTTCCCGGCGCGCCCGATGGCGTGGATGCGGCCCTCGCGGATGCCGATCGACACCTTGCGGATGCCGAGGACCGCGTCGATGACCAGGACGTTGCTGATGACGACGTCACAGGTCTCGCGGACGGCCGCGGCCTTCAGATGCAGGCCGTCCCGGGCGGTCTTGCCGAAACCGGCCAGGAACTCGTCGCCCGGCTTCTGGGCGTCGTGCTCGACCCGCACGGTGAGGCCGGAGTCGCCGAGCCGCACGCGGTCGCCGGCCCGGGGGCCGAAGACGGAGGCGTACTCGTGCGGGTCGATGTGGCGGCTGCCGGGGGCGCAGTGGTCGCTGTGCCGGGTCTGCTTGCTCACGCCTGGTCTCCGTCCGTGACGTCGGTGCTCTCGGCGGCCCCGGTGGTTTCGGCGGCCCTGGCGACCCCGGGGGCTCCGGTCCCGAGGTAGCCGCAGGCGGCCGCCCGGCGCAGGGCCTCGGCCTTGGCGCCCGGGGCGTCGAGCGGGCCGTCCACCAGCCCGGCGAACCCGATGGCGATGCGCTCGCCGCCGATCGGGACCAGCCCGACCTCGGCCGCGCCGCCCGGGTCGAAGCGGACCGAGGACCCCGCGGGGACGCACAGCCGCATGCCGTAGGCGGCGGCGCGGTCGAAGTCCAGGCGCGGGTTGGCCTCGAAGAAGTGGAAGTGGGAGGTGACGCTGACCGGCACGGAGGCCGTGTTGCGCACGTGCAGGTGCACGGCGGGCTCCGGCTGGGGCGCGCCCGGGCCCGGTACGACCGCGCCCGGCGCGTGCTCGCCGAGGCCGACGGCGCCCCGGATCGGTGACGAGACCACCGCGAGGCGGGATCCGTCGTCGAAGACGGCCTCCACGTGCACCTCGGTGACCACGTCGCTGACGCCGGGCAGGACGTCGTCGGGGCCCAGCACGGAGCGGGCTTCCTCGATGGCCTCCGCCAGGCGCTTGCCGTCGCGGGCGGCCTCGCAGACCGTGTCCGCGACGAGCGCGGTGGCCTCCGGGACGTTGAGCTTGAGCCCGCGGGCCCGTCGGGCCCTGGCCAGTTCCGCAGCGCTGCGGAGCAGCAGCCGGTCGCGCTCCGTAGGGGTCAGCCGCACGCCGATCCACCACCTTTTGAGTCGATGGGTTAGAGCATCACTCTAACTCTTCATTTCCCAGCAGTGAAGCATTGACCTGGGAGCAGGCCTTGGGTCACATTGAATGTCGCTCAAACATTGCATCGCCGCCCCCCGCCCTGCCAAGGGAGTCCCCCCATGCCCATCGAACAGCGCGGAGTCGACACCATCCCGGAGGAGGAGCGAACGAGCGGTCCCCGTGACCTGATCTCGATCCTCCTCGGATCCAATCTCTGCCTCGGTGTGATCGTCTTCGGCTGGCTGCCCCCGTCCTTCGGACTGGGTCTGTGGCCGTCGGTCACCGCCATCGTGACCGGCACGCTCGTCGGAATCGCCGTCACCGCGCCGCTGGCGCTGGTCTCACTGCGCACGGCGACCAACCTCTCCACCTCCAGCGGCGCCCAGTTCGGCGTCCGCGGCCGGCTCGTCGGCTCCGTCGTGGGCCTGCTGCTCTCGCTCGGCTACACCGCCCTGACGCTGTGGATCGGCGGCGACGTGATGGTGGGCGCCCTGTCCCGGCTCACCGGACTGCCGGACACCGGCGTCTCGCGGGCCGCGATGTACGGCGTGCTCGCCGCGTGCACGGTCGTCGGAGCCGTCTTCGGCTACCGCCTCCTGCTGCGCATGAGCAAGATCCTCTCCATCGGCATGGTGGTCCTGCTGGCGATCGGCCTCTACGCCTACGCCCCCGACTTCACCACCACCGCGGCGGAGACCTCCTACCTCCTCGGCTCCTTCTGGCCGACCTGGCTGCTCGCCGCCGTCGCCGCCGGGCTCAGCGGCCCCGTCGCCTTCATCACCCTGCTCGGCGACTACACCCGGTACGTCTCCCCGCGCCGGCACAGCTCCCGCAAGGTGCTCTGGGCCACCGGCCTCGGCCTGCTGATCGGCCTGCTGATACCGCAGCTGTTCGGCACCTACACGGCCCTCGCCGCCAAGGCCGGCGCCGACGACTACGCCGGGCCGCTCGTGGCCGCGTCGCCCTTCTGGTACCTGGTCCCGCTGCTCGCCGCCGCCGCGGCCGGCTCGGTGGGCAACGCCGGGCTGATGCTGTACTCCATGGGCCTGGACCTCGACGCGATCATCCCCCGGGCCACCCGCACCCGGGCCACCGTGATCGCCGCCGCCGTCGCCACCGCCTTCGTCTTCGTCGGCTCCTTCGAGTGGAACGTGCAGTCCGCGATGACCTCCTTCGTGCTGGTGCTGACCGCGATCGGCACCCCGTGGGCCGTGATCACCCTGATCGGCTTCGTCCGATGCCGGGGGCAGTACGACGCCGACGCCCTGCAGGTCTTCAACCGCCGCGCGGTGGGCGGGATCTACTGGTACCGCGCGGGCTGGAACCTGCGCGCCACCGCGTCCTGGGTGATCGGCGCGGGCGTGGGTCTGCTCGCCGTGAGCACCCCCTTCTACGAGGGGCCGCTGCTCGCCCTGACCGGCGGGGTGGACTGCTCCTTCATCTTCTCGGGGCTGGCCGGAGGCCTCGTCTACACGGCGCTGACCGCCCGCACCGGGCCCGCGCGCACCCCGGCCCCCGCCGGGGAAGCGGCCCCCGCCGAGGAGCCGGTCACCGCCTGACCCTCCCGCGGCACACGAACGGCCCGCGCCCCGGGATTCCGGGAGCGCGGGCCGTCGTACGTACGGGAGCGGGAGGCCGTCCTAGCCGAGCGGGTGCATCCAGCCGTGGGTGTCGGCGGCGCGGCCGGTCTGGAGGTCGAGGAGCGCCTTGCGGAGCTTCATGGTGACCTCGCCGGGCTCGCCGTCGCCCTGGGTCCAGTTGGCGCGCTCGGACTTGACCGAGCCGACCGGGGTGATGACGGCGGCGGTGCCGCAGGCGAACACCTCGGTGAGGGTGCCGTTCTCGTTGTCCCGCTTCCAGTCCTCGGTGCTGATGCGGCCCTCTTCGGCGGTGTAGCCGAGGTCGCGGGCGATGGTGAGGAGGGAGTCGCGGGTGATGCCGGGCAGGAGCGAGCCGGTCAGCTCGGGCGTGACGATCCGCTGCGTGCCGTCCTCTTCCCCGTACACGAAGTACAGGTTCATGCCGCCCATCTCCTCGATCCAGCGGTGCTCGACGGCGTCGAGCCAGACCACCTGGTCGCAGCCGTGCGAGGCCGCCTGGGCCTGGGCCACGAGGGAGGCCGCGTAGTTGCCGCCGGTCTTGGCCGCGCCGGTGCCGCCCTTGACGGCGCGGACGTACTCCTCGGAGAGCCAGACGGAGACGGGCTTGACGCCACCGGGGAAGTAGGCGCCGGCCGGGGAGGCGATGACCATGAAGAGGAACTCGTTCGCCGGGCGGACACCGAGGCCGACCTCGCTGGCGAACATGAACGGGCGCAGGTACAGCGAGGCCTCACCGGAGTCCGGCACCCAGGCGCGGTCCTGCTTGATGAGCGCGTCGCACGCCGCGATGAACAGCTCGGTCGGCAGTTCCGGCATGGCCATGCGGCGGGCGGACTTCTGGAACCGCTCGGCGTTGGCCTCCGGGCGGAAGGTGGAGACGGTGCCGTCGGGCTGCTGGTAGGCCTTGAGGCCTTCGAAGATCGTCTGCGCGTAGTGCAGCGTCATGTTCGCCGGGTCCATCGACAGCGGCGCGTAGGGGACCAGCTCGGCGTCGTGCCAGCCGCGGCCCTCGGTCCACTTGATCGTCACCATGTGATCGGTGAAGTGGCGGCCGAAGCCGGGGCTGGCCAGGATCGCCTCGCGCTCCGCGTCGGACAGGGGGGTCGAGGAGGGCTTCAGCTCGATCGTGGGCGTCGTCATGAGTGCTTGTCCTTCACCGGTTCGTAGGGCGGACCGCGCTCACGGCGTACTAGGACGTCCGAGCTTCCCCGTATTCCGCGGCCTCGCGTTCGATTATCGCGCGAGGGGAGGCCTCGGTGAAACGGGGTGTTGTGCGGCCCAGGGGAGATGGTGGCACCCGGGGCCGTACAGGAAAAGCCGCCGGGTGCGGTGTGCGACCCGACGGCTTCCTGGAAGTGGAACTGCCGGGTCAGCCGGCTACTCGTGCGACGAGGGCGTCGCCGATCGCGTCCGTGCTGCGGAAGGTTCCGTCGCGCTCGGCCAGGTCGGCCGTGACCGCGTCCTCGATGCGGGCGGCCTGGGCGTCGTAGCCCAGGTGGCGCAGCAGGAGGGCGACGGAGAGGATCGTCGCGGTGGGGTCGGCCTTGCCGGTGCCCGCGATGTCCGGGGCCGAGCCGTGGACCGGCTCGAACATGGACGGGAAGGCGCCGGTCGGGTTGATGTTCCCGGAGGCGGCCAGGCCGATTCCGCCGGTCACGGCGGCGGCCAGGTCGGTGAGGATGTCACCGAAGAGGTTGTCCGTGACGATGACGTCGAAGCGCTCGGGCTGGGTGACGAAGAAGATCGTCGCGGCGTCGACGTGCAGGTAGTCGGTGGTGACCTCGGGGTACTCCGTGCCGACCGTGTCGAAGATGTTCTTCCACAGGTGGCCGGCGTAGACGAGGACGTTGTTCTTGTGGACCAGCGTCAGCTTCTTGCGGGGGCGGGCGTTGGCCCGCTCGTACGCGTCGCGCACCACGCGCTCCACGCCGTACGCCGTGTTGACGCTGACCTCGGTGGCCACCTCGGCGGGCGTACCGGTGCGCAGCGAGCCGCCGTTGCCGGTGTACGGGCCCTCGGTGCCCTCGCGGACGACGACGAAGTCGATCTCCGGACGGCCCGCCAGCGGGGTGGCGGTGTTGGGGAACAGCTTCGACGGCCGCAGGTTGATGAAATGGTCGAAGGCGAAGCGGAGCTTCAGCAGCAGCCCGCGCTCCAGCACGCCGGACGGGACCGAGGGGTCGCCGATGGCGCCGAGGAGGATCGCGTCGTGCTGCCCCAGGGCCTCCAGCTCCGCTTCGGGGAGGGTCTCTCCGGTGCGGTGCCAGCGCTGGGCGCCGAGGTCGTATTCCTTGGTCTCCAGCTTCACGTCCTCGGGCAGGACCGCGGTAAGGACCTTGAGGCCCTGAGCCACGACTTCCTGGCCGATTCCGTCACCGGGGATCACTGCGAGATTGATGCTGGTCGCCATGTCGAAACCGTACTCCCAGTCCCAGTCCTCGACATGTCCCGTCCAGCATGCGGACGGGACGTGTCGTGAGCAGGGAAGAACCATTCGGTGGCCCGTCGGGAACGGCCGGTCAGCGGCCCGTCGGGGAGGACCCGGTCAGTGGCCGGTCGAGCCGCCGTTGTCACGGCGGTCGAGGGCGCGCTGGAGGGCGGCGGCGGCGTTCTTGCGGTCGGCGTCGGCGGGGCGGGAGCCGTGGCGGACGCGGCGGACGGCAGAGGTCTCGGACATGGTGATCGACTCCTTGAGAAGAGAGGGGGGTCTCCAAGGCGCCGGAAGGGGCGGGGAGCGGTGCGCCACAGGGGTTGCCTGTCTCGGGGCGCACGCTCTCGACCGCCATTCGCTGGATCAGCGAGACGTTCGGCTCCTACAAAGCTAGGCCAGCTCGCCCTGTATGTCTCCGCAGTTACTCGGACTTCCTACTATCTGAGACGGCGAACCGCCCGAAAGGACCCGCGGCGGACCCTCCTCGACCCCCCCGATCCCGCGTCCACCCTCCGTTTCAGCCCCTCTGGGCCCGGAGTTCCCTGATCAACGCCCGGACGGCCAGGGTCGACGCGGATTCCGGTGTGGTGACGTATCCCACCTGCCGCACGGGCCGCACAGGCCCCAGGTCGGTGATCTCGACGGCGTCGGTGGCCTCCCGCAGCGACAGCTCGGGCAGGATCGCCATCCCCAGCCCGCGGCCGACCATCGTCAGCACCATCGCGTCGTCCTCCGCCTTGACCGTGGCGCGCGGGATCCAGTCCTGGGCCCGCCACCAGTCGCGGGTGTACGAGCCGCAGTTCTCGTCCCAGTCCAGCAGGGGCAGCTCCCGCGGAGCCGCGTGCCCGGCCGGGTGGACCAGGGCGTACGCCTCCTCCACGAGCACCCCAGCGAGCAGGCCGGGCGGCAGTGCGCCGGACCCGCCCAGGGTCGCGATGCCCAGGTCGGCGCGGCCCGCGGCGACCTCGCCCGCGCTGCCGGCCCCCAGTTCGCGCACCACGCGCACCTCCGGCCGGATGCCCGGGTGCAGGGCGGTCAGCCGCTCCAGGGCGGGCGGCAGCAGGTGCAGGGCGGCGCTGCGGAAGGCGGTGATGCGCAGCGGGCCCTCGACCACGTCCCGCCCCGCGTCCTGCCCGGCGCCGCGCGCCTCGGCGCCCATCACCTCGTACAGGCGCAGGATCCTGCGGGCGTGGGCGACGGCGCGCTCCCCGGCGGGGGTGGGCCTGGCGCCCGTACGTCCGCGCTCGAAGAGGACGACGCCGAGCTTGGCCTCGCTGCCGCGCACCGAGTGGGAGACGGCCGACTGGGTGAGTCCCAGCGTCTGAGCGGCGGCCGAGAAGCCCCCCGCTCCGGCGACCGCGACCAGCACCCGGAGCTCCTGGGGCAACAGCTCCACGGGCCTCCCCCCTCGTTCCATGAGTGTCGTTCATGGATGGCTCCCATCCATGAACGCAACCCTCTGCCCGGCCCCGGGATTCCTTCCTAGCCTCGTGATCATGACCACGCAGACCGCATACGCCGTCCACCAGAGCGCCCGCCCCACCGGCTTCCCCACCGCCGCCGACTTCCGCCTCGCCGCCTCCCCCGTCCCCTCCCCCGCGCCGGGCACCGCCCTGGTCGAGAACCTGCTCCTCTCCGTCGACCCGTACCACCGCGGGATGATGGACGGCGGCGAGGGCGGCTTCGAGCTCGGCACCCCGCTGGAGGGCCGAGCGGTCGGCCGGGTGACCGCCTCCCGCGACCCGGGGCTGCGCGAGGGCGACCTGGTCTTCCACCGGGAGGGCTGGCGCACGCACGCGCTCGTCACCCGCGGCGTGGCCGGGACCCGCGTGCTGCGCGGCCACGAGGGGATCCCGCTCGAGGCCTACCTGAGCATCCTCGGCGGCACCGGCCTGACCGCCTACGCCGCGCTGACCCGCACGGCCGCACTGCGCGCGGGCGAGGACCTGTTCGTCTCCGCCGCCGCGGGCGGGGTCGGCGCCGCCACCGGGCACATCGCCCGGCTGCTCGGCGCGCGCCGGATCATCGGCAGCGCGGGCTCCGCGGCCAAGGTGGCCCACCTGACCGGAACCCTGGGCTTCGACGCGGCCTTCGACTACCACGACGGTCCGGTCGGCGAGCAGCTCGCCGCGGCCGCCCCGGACGGCATCGACGTGTACGTGGACAACGTCGGCGGCGACCACCTGGAGGGCGCGATCGACGCCCTGCGGGAGTACGGCCGGATCGCCTGGGTGGGCGCGATCTCGATGTACAACGGCGACCGCTCGCCCGCCGCGCCGCGCAACCTCTTCGAGGTCGTACACAAGTCGCTGCGGCTGGAAGGGGTATTGGTTCGCAATCACACCAATCTGCAGGACGAGCTGGAGGACTTCCTCGTTCCGCACCTGCGCAGTGGCCGAATCGGCACCGACACCACTGTTGTCCAGGGCTTCGAGCACACGGTGGAGGCCTTTCTGGGCATGCTCCGCGGGGACAATCTGGGCAAGATGCTGGTCAGGATCGGTGGCTGAATCACACCACCCGAAGTTCACCGAACTCTTACCGCACGGCTGTAGACCTTTGAGCCCCGCGCCGCCACTCTTGCGCCTGACGTGCCGACAGGGCACCGGAGTGGGGAGTGGTGGCCAGTGACACCGATCAGCCGCAGAGGGTTCGTGGGAATCGGCGCGGGGCTGGTGGCGGGGGCCGCCCTGCCCCCGCTCACGGCGTCGGCGGCCGCGGCCGCCGCGACCGGCACGATCACGGACGTGAAGCACGTGGTGATCCTGATGCAGGAGAACCGCAGCTTCGACCACTACTTCGGCAAGCTGAAGGGCGTCCGGGGCTTCGCCGACCGCGCCGCGGGCAACATCCCGGGCGGCTGGGGCATGTTCAACCAGCCCAACTGGGGCGGCCGCCAGTACCCGTGGAAGCTCAGCTCCACCCCGGCCGTCGGCGGTGTCGACGGCGAGACCCTGGCCCAGTGCAACGGCGACCTGCCGCACAGCTGGTCCTCGCAGCACGCGGCCTGGAACAAGGGCCGGATGGACAACTTCGTCACCGGCGTCGGCAACACCCGCACCCTCGGCTACCTCGACCGCGGCGACATCCCCTTCCACTACGGCCTCGCCGACAACTACACCGTCTGCGACGCCTACTTCTGCTCCACCCTCAGCGCCACCGGCCCCAACCGCACCTTCCTGTGGAGCGGCAAGGTCGAATCCGGCAGCAAGGACGGCGGCGACGAGTCCGGACTGACCTGGGAGACGTACGCGGAGGCCCTCCAGCGGGCGGGCATGAGCTGGAAGGTCTACCAGAACGCCCAGGACAACTACGGGGACAACGGTCTGGCGTACTTCAAGAAATTCACCGACGCCGCCCCCGGCAACCCGCTGTGGGACCGGGGCATGGGCTCGGTGCCCAAGGTCACCGGCTCCACCCCCGACGACATCGCGGCGGCCATCCGCGCGGACGTGGTCGCGGGCACCCTGCCGCAGGTCTCCTGGGTCGTGGCCAACGAGGCCTTCTCCGAGCACCCGTACGCGCCGCCCGGCGACGGCGCGCACTTCGTGGACCTGGTCTACCGCGCCCTGTCCGCGAACCCCGAGGTCTTCGACTCCACCGTCCTCTTCCTCAACTACGACGAGAACGACGGGTTCTTCGACCACGTGCCGCCGCCGGTCGCCCCGCCCGGCACCCCCGGCGAGTACATCGACGGCACCCCGATCGGCCTGGGCTTCCGCGTCCCGATGATCGTGATGTCGCCGTGGACCCGCGGCGGCTGGGTCAGCTCCGAGGTCTTCGACCACACCTCGGTCCTCCAGTTCATGGAGACCTGGACGGCGGCGATCGGCACCCCGGCCACCTGTCCGAACATCAGCGACTGGCGCCGCAAGGTGACCGGCGACCTGACCGGCGTCTTCGACTTCGCCCACCCGGTGTACGGGGTCCCCTCCGGCCTTCCGTCCACCGCGAAGGTGATCGGGCAGTCGACCTGCGGCCCGCTGTCCAACCCGGTCCCCCAGGACAACGCCCTGCCGGTGCAGGAGGCCGGCACCCGTCCTGCGCGCGCCCTGCCGTACCAGGTGAACGGCAACCTCGACCGCTTCGAGTTCGGCGCCGCGGGCAAGATCCTGGCCTGGTTCTCGATGACCAACCAGGGCGCGCAGGCGAAGAGCGCGGCGCACTTCCAGATTCGCCCCCACCAGTACCGCGACACCGCGTCCTGGGAGTACACGGTCGACCCGGGCGGCACCGCGAGCGACTACTTCAACATCGGCCTGGGCAGCGGCTCGGGCAAGTACGACCTCTCGATGGTGGGCCCGAACCGCTTCCTGCGCCGCTTCATCGGCGACACGTCGAAGCCGGGCAAGTCCCTTGAGGTGGCGGCCCGTTACGCGACGGAGCCGGGCACCGGCAAGACCGCGCTCTACTTCAAGCTGACCAACGCCTCCGCGTCGGCGGTCACCTTCACCATCCGCTCCAACGCCTACCGCACGGACGGCCCCTGGACCTACACGGTGGCCGCGAACTCCTCCCGCGAGGACTACTTCAACGTGGTGGCGTACGCCAACGGCTGGTACGACTTCACCATCCTGGCGGACTCCGACGGCACCTGGTCGCGCCGCTACACGGGCCACATCGAGACGGGCGCGCCGAGCATCAGCGGCTGATGGCCCGGCCGGGGGCGCCACCGCGCGGCCCCGGCCCCAGTCCAGGGGCCCGGCCCCAGCCCCGGTCCCGGTCCCCGGATTGCGGACGCCGATGTGGTCTATACCAGCCGCATTCGGCCGACGCGGTGCTGTCGGGAGCGGGCCGGGGCTCGGCAGACTCGGCGCATGTCGCCTCAGACCCAGCAGTGGACCCCCACCCACGGCGAGCCCTATCGCCCCGTCGCCTACCGCCCCGAGCGGATGCCCGCATCCGAAACCCTGGCGCGGGCCGCCGAGTTGCGGGAGCGGATGGACCGGCGGCGGACCGTGCGCCACTTCTCCGCCGAGCCGGTGCCCGAGCGGGCCGTCCGGGACGCGATCGCCTGCGCCGCGACCGCCCCGTCCGGGGCGCACCAGCAGCCGTGGACCTTCGTCCTGGTCAAGGACCCCGAGGTGCGCCGCCGGATCCGGGACGCCGCCGAGCAGGAGGAACTCCTGTCCTACGACGGCCGGCTCGGCGACGAGTGGCTCGCCGCGCTGCGCCCGCTGGGCACGGACGCGGTCAAGACCCACCTCACCGACGCGCCCGCGCTGATCGTGGTCTTCCAGCAGCGCTACTGGCTCGGCCCGGACGGCGCCAAGCGCAAGCACTACTACGTCGACGAGTCGGTCGGCATCGCGGTGGGCATGCTGCTGTCCGCCCTGCACCTGAGCGGCCTGGCGGCCCTGATCCACACCCCGAGCCCGATGCGCTTCCTGAGCCACGTGCTGCGCCGCCCGGAGAACGAGAAGGCCTTCGCGGTCATCCCGGTCGGCTACCCGGCCGACGACTGCGAGGTCCCGGACCTCGTGCGCAAGTCCCTGGACCAGGTCATCGTCGAGGTCTGACCTCCCCCTCCCCCTCGGCGGGCGGTGCCTCCTCCCGCCCGCCGAGGGCCGCGGCCAGCCGCATCCCGATCCGCACCCGGTCCTCGACGGAACACCCCTCCAGGGCCGCCCGCACCTGCCGCAGGACCAGCCAGTCCCGCACCACCTTGGCCACCCCCAGCACGGCCGCCGCCGCCAGCGCTCCGGTCAGCACGCGGGACACACCTCCCCCACGGTCCGCAGGAGGAGCTTGGCCCCGCCCAAGGTGATGATCCCCGCCGAGGAGAGCTCGGGCGGGCCGGTACCGGGGGCCGGGGCGGCCAAGCCGCTGCGCCGGAGCCGACGTTCCACCACCGCGATCCCCGGATCCGCATCCCACTCGATGACGAGGTCCGACCGCGCGTGGCCGTAGGTGTTCGCCCGCCCGTGCGGCGCACCGGCGGCGTTGAGCACCAGCGGGCGCCGCAGGACCCGGCTGAGCAACCGGTCCCGGGCGTCCGGGCCACGGGCCCACAGGTCGAGCCGCGCCCGCTCGGCGCCGTGCAGCGGGGCGTCCCGGTCCCCCAGGGCGACCGCGCCCGACCTGCTCGAGGGCCGGTGCCAGGCGGGCGAGGACGGGAGGATGCGGATGGCACCGCCGCCCGCCGCGCACCGCAGATGGAGTCCGTCCTCACCCCTGTGGTCCCGGCGCAGTCCCGGCACCCCGCGGAGGGTTCCGGTCGCCGCGTCCAGCACCGGCATCAGGGCCGCGAACACCCGGTGCGACACGTCCGGGTGCAGCCCGATCCCGAGCCCGGCGGCGGTGGGCCGCACCCCCGTGATCCCGAACAGCGTGCCGTTCGTCCGCTCCTGGGCCAGGGCCTCGGCGAGGGCGACCACCACCCGCGCCTCGAAGGCCCGCTGCGCGGCGCTCTCCGCGTCGGGGACGGGCCGGCCGCGCGAGATCAGGCCGTCGGCCGCCCACTTCATGCAGACGTGGTGCGGGAGGCCGGTGGCCTCGCGGCAGAGGGTGGCCGCGCGGTGGCGGTTGTCGGTGCGCCGGGACATACGTCTCCTCGGGCCCCCGTCCCGGCACGGACGCGTAGAGGTCGTATATCTCCTGCAACGGAAACCCACCCCGCACGGGAACTCGTGAGAGCCCTTCGCTCCCCCGGGAAGCCGGGCCCGGGTGGCGGAGCGTGTCGCCGTACGCGACAACTGCACCCAGGCTAGCAGGGGTTGCCCGGCCCGGCAGGTGTCCCGCCTATCGTGGGGGGCGTCCAGGGAATGTGATCAAGGGAGTCCCGTGCTGCGCGTCCGGTTCGAGGTCAACGGTGGTCCCGAGGTGCTGTTCACCGAGCGGGCCGAGGTCCCCGCGCCCGGCCCCGGGGAGCTGCTGATCCGGGCCGAGGCCATCGGGGTGACCCTGCCCACCGTCCGCAAGGTCCGCGAGGGCGACGGCCCGGTGCCGCTCGGCGGCGAGGTCGCGGGCGTCGTCGAGGCCGTCGGCGAGGGCGCCGGGGACTTCGCCGTCGGGGAGCGGGTGACCGGGCTGTGCTTCTCCCACTCCTACGCCGAGTACGCCGTCGTACCGGCCGCCTTCGCCTCCCGGATCCCGGCCGCGGCGAGCGCCGCCACCGCGATCGCGCTGGTCCGCAGCGGGCTGGTGGCGCGCGGGGCCTACGAGTCCGCGCGCCCGGAGCCCGGCGCGTCGGTGCTGGTCACCGCCGCCGCGAGCGCGGTCGGTTCGCTGGCCCTGCAGTACGCCAGGGCAGGGGGCGCGGAGCGGGTGGTCGCGGCGGTCGGCAGTCCCGCCAAGGCGGACTTCGTGCGCGCCCTGGGCGCCGACGAGGTCGTGCTCTACGACGCGGCCGGCTGGGGGGAGCCGTACGACGTGATCCTCGACGGGGTCGGCGGTGAGCTGCTCGGCCCCGCCGTCCGCGCCCTCGCCCCCGGCGGCCGCCTGGTGGCCTTCAGCTCCGGCGGCGGCACGGTGGAGGCGTACGAGCTGCTGGTGCGCGGCGCGTCGGTGATCGGCTTCCAGATGGCGGTGATCGCGCGCGCCAAGCCCGAGGTGTACGCCCGCTGGCTGCGCGAGCTGTGGGAGATGTGGGAGCGCGGCGCCCTGCGCCCGGCGGTGCACGCCGAGATCCCGCTGGCCGAGGCGGCACGTGCGCACGCCGTCATCGAGGAGCGGCGCAACCTCGGCAAGGTCGTGCTCGTCCCGTAGGGGACGGAGCGGCGCGGAAAGTGGAACCGCCCCCGCTCCGGACTTGGGGGTACCGGGGCGGGGGCGGGGTTCAGCGGGGCCCTGGCCGGGCCCGGTGGGCGGCTCAGCCCATGTGCGGGTAGCCGTACTCGGTCGGCGGGACCAGGGTCTCCTTGATGGAGCGGGTCGAGGTCCAGCGCAGCAGGTTGGAGGCCGCGCCCGCCTTGTCGTTCGTACCGGACGCGCGGCCGCCGCCGAAGGGCTGCTGGCCGACGACGGCGCCGGTCGACTTGTCGTTGATGTAGAAGTTGCCCGCCGCGAAGCGGAGCTTCTCCATCGCGTCGGCCGCGGCGTAGCGGTCCTGGGCGATGACGGCGCCGGTCAGCGCGTACGCCGACACCGACTCCATCTGCTCCAGCATCGCGTCGAACGCGTCGTCCTCGTAGACGTGGACGGCGAGGATCGGACCGAAGTACTCGGTCGTGAAGACCTCGTTCGCCGGGTCGGTGCAGACGATGACGGTCGGGCGCACGAAGTAGCCCTCGGTGTCGTCGTACGTGCCGCCCGCGACGATCTCGCAGGTCGGGTCGGCCTTCGCGCGGTCGATCGCGGCCTTGTTCTTCGCGAAGGAGCGCTCGTCGATGACCGCACCGATGAAGTTGGTCAGGTCACGGACGTCACCCATGGTGATGCCGTCGACCTCGGCCGCGAACTCCTCCTTGAAGCCGTCGTTCCAGATCGAGGCCGGAACGTAGGCGCGGGAGGAGGCCGAGCACTTCTGGCCCTGGAACTCGAAGGAGCCGCGGGTCAGGGCGGTCTTCAGGATGCCGCGGTCCGCGGACGGGTGCGCGACGACGAAGTCCTTGCCGCCGGTCTCGCCGACCAGGCGCGGGTAGGACTTGAACTTCTCGATGTTGTTGCCGACCGTCTTCCACAGGTACTGGAAGGTCTTGGTCGAGCCGGTGAAGTGGATGCCGGCCAGCTCGGGGTGGTTCAGCGCGACCTCGGAGACGGCGATGCCGTCACCGGTGACCAGGTTGATGACGCCCTTGGGCAGACCGGCGGCCTCCAGCAGCTCCATGAGGAGGACGGCGGAGTGGGTCTGGGTCGGGGACGGCTTCCACAGGACCACGTTGCCCATGAGCGCGGGGGCGGTCGGCAGGTTGCCCGCGATGGCCGTGAAGTTGAACGGCGTGATCGCGTAGACGAAGCCCTCGAGCGGGCGGTGGTCGCTGCGGTTCCACACGCCGGCGGAGTTCGCGACCGGCTGCTCGGCCAGGATCTGGCGGGCGAAGTGGACGTTGAAGCGCCAGAAGTCGACGAGCTCGCACGGGGTGTCGATCTCGGCCTGCTGGGCGGTCTTCGACTGGCCGAGCATGGTGGAAGCGGCCAGCTTCTCGCGCCACGGGCCGGACAGCAGCTCGGCGGCGCGCAGGATGATCGCGGCGCGGTCGTCGAAGTCCATCGCGCGCCAGGCCGGGGCGGCGGCGAGGGCGGCGTCGATGGCCTCCTGCGCGTCGGCCTCGGTGGCGTTGGCGTACGTACCGATGACCGACTTGTGGTCGTGCGGCTGCACGACGTCGAAGCGGTCGCCACCGCCCATCCGCTTCTCGCCGTTGATGGTCATCGGCAGGTCGATCGGGTTCTCGGCCAGCTGCTTGAGCTGGAATTCGAGACGTGCGCGCTCCGGGGTGCCGGGGGCGTACGAGTGGACCGGCTCGTTGACCGGCGCGGGGACCTGGGTCACAGCATCCATGGGGCTGGTAACTCCTTGAGCTAGTTCTCGGTTCGCGGCTAGTTCTTGGTGATCATCGAGCGGAGGAAGAAGAGGAGGTTGGCGGGCTTCTCCGCGAGGCGGCGCATGAAGTAGCCGTACCAGTCCGTGCCGTACGCGGTGTAGACGCGCATCCGGTGGCCCTCCGCGGCGAGCCGCAGGTGCTCGTCGCTGCGGATGCCGTACAGCATCTGGAACTCGTACTCGTCGGGCTTGCGCCCGGCCTGGCGGGCCAGCTCCTGGGCGATGGCGATCAGGCGCGGGTCGTGGGACCCGATCATCGGGTAGCCCTCGCCCTCCATCAGCGTCTTCAGGATGCGGACGTACGCCTTGTCGGTCTCTGCCTTGTTCTGGTAGGCGACCTCGGCGGGCTCCTTGTAGGCGCCCTTCACGATCCGGACGCGGCTGCCGGCGGCGGCCAGGCGGCGGGCGTCGGCCTCGGTGCGGAAGAGGTACGCCTGGATCACGCAGCCGGTCTGCGGGAAGTCGCGCCGCAGCTCCTCGTGGATGGCGAACATCGAGTCGAGGGTGGTGTGGTCCTCGGCGTCCAGCGTGACGGTGGTGCCGATGGCGGCGGCGGCCTCGACGACCGGGCGGACGTTGGCGAGGGCGAGCTCGTGGCCGCCCTCCAGCGCCTGGCCGAACATGGACAGCTTGACCGACATCTCGACCGTCTCGCCCAGGCCCAGCTCGGCGAGGTGCTCGATGAGCTGGAGGTAGGCGTCGCGGGCGGCGTGCGACTGCTCGACGGTGGTGATGTCCTCACCGACCACGTCGAGGGTGACCTCCAGGCCCTTCTGCGTGAGGTCCACGACGATGGGGATGACCTGGTCGACCGTCTCACCCGGGATGAACCGGTTCACCACGGGCTTGGTCACCGGAGCGGCGGAAACGATGCGGCGCATCTTGTCGCTGCGCGAAGCGGCAAGGATCGCGGGACCCAGCACGGGCACCTCCAACGAGTGGCAGAAGTAGGAGAATCGCAAGTAAGACCACCGTGAAACCTAGAGATCGCCTCGATCCTCTGCCATCGACAGCTGTCACGCATCCGTGGCCGCGATCTCATACATATGTCTGAAAGATGGCTCGGCGGGTGGGAGAATGTCCCCGTGAAGGGCGATTACCAGGACCTGGTGGACGAGATTTCGGCGCTGCTCGGCGCCCCGGCGACGCTGGAGAACCGGGACTTCCGCCTGATCGCCTTCGGCGCGCACGACAGCGAGGACGACCTCGCGATGGATCCGGTGCGGACCCGGTCGATCCTGACCCGCCAGTCGACCGCGGCCGTACGGTCCTGGTTCGAGGGGTTCGGGATCACCCGGGCGACCGGGCCGGTGCGGATCCCCGCGGCACCCGAGGCGGGGGTCTTCCGCGGGCGGATCTGCCTGCCGGTGCGCCACCGCGGGATCGTCCAGGGGTACGTGTGGCTCCTGGACGCCGAGCCGGGGCCCGGGCCGGAACAGCTGGCCGCGGCCATGGAGGTGGCCGAGCGGATCGGCGTCCTGATGGCCGAGGAGGCGAAGGCGGGGGCGGACCTGTCACGGGAGTTCCGCGCGGTGGTCACCGCCGGGCGGGGCTGGCAGCGGGACATGGCGGTGGCCTCGCTCCGGGTGGCCCTGGGGCCGGGCGCGGAGGGGCCGCACGCGGTGGTGTGCGTGGCGCCCTGGACCGGGCAGGCCCCGCCGTCGGTGCCGGGGGCGGCGGCCGTGTGCCTGGTCCCCCGGGCCACCGCGGACGGCGGCGCCGAGGGGCCGTCCGGGTTCGCGCTGGCGGTGCTGGTGCGGCTGCGGACGACGGACGTGCTGACCCCGGCGGCCACGGCGGCGACCCGGCTGCTGGCCGGGGCGGGGACCGCGGCCGCGACCGCCGGGATCGGGGTCCCCCGGACCGGGCTCGGCGGGCTGCCGGGTGCCTGGGAGCAGGCGGTGGCCGCGGCCCGGGCGGCGGCGGCGCAGCCCCTGCTGGGCCCCGTGGCCCAGTGGTCCGGGATCGGTCCGTACCGCATGCTGGCGGCCCTGGCGACGGCCCCGGAGCTGGCCAGGGACGACCCGGCGGCCCGCGAGCTGCTGGCCCCCGCCCACGCCGAGCTGGCGCGGACGGCGGAGGTGTACCTCGACTGCGCCGGCCAGGCGGGCCGCGCGGCGGCGGCCCTGGGTATCCACCGCCAGACCCTGTACTACCGCCTCGCCCGGGTGGAGAAGCTGACGGGCCTGGACCTGGACGCGGGCGAGGACCGGCTGCTGCTCCACATGGCCCTCAAGGCGGCCCGGCTGCAGGGCTGACCCGGGACCGCGGGGGACCGTACGCGGAAGGGCCCGGGGTCGCCCCCGGGCCCTTCGTCACGCGCGCGCGTCGGTGATCAGCCGAGGTTGACCGAGCGGGCCGAGACCGCGCCGATCTCCTCGGAGATGGCCGCGAGGACCTCGGCCGGCACCTCGGCGTCCACGGTGAGGACGCCGAGCGCCTCGCCGCCCTCCTCGGCACGGGCGACCTGCATGCCCGCGATGTTCAGACCGGCCTCGCCCAGCAGGCGGCCGACCGCGCCGACCACGCCCGGGCGGTCGGTGTAGCGCAGGACGACCATGTGGTCGGCGAGCGAGAGGTCCACGTCGTACTCGCCGATGCCGACGATCTTCTGCAGGTGCTTGGGGCCGGCGAGGGTGCCGGAGACCGAGACTTCCGAGCCGTCCGACAGGGTGCCGCGCACGGTCACCACGTTGCGGTGGTCCGGGGACTCCGACGAGGTGGTCAGGCGCACTTCGACGCCGCGCTCCTGTGCGAACAGGGGCGCGTTGACGTAGGAGACCGTCTCGTCGACGACGTCCTCGAACACACCCTTGAGCGCGGAGAGTTCGAGCACCTTCACGTCGTGCTGGGTGATCTCGCCGTAGACCTCGACGTCGAGACGGACCGCGACCTCGCCCGCGAGGGCGGTGAAGATGCGGCCGAGCTTCTCGGCGAGCGGAAGGCCCGGGCGCACGTCCTCGGCGATGACCCCGCCCTGCACGTTGACCGCGTCGGGGACGAGCTCACCGGCGAGCGCGAGGCGCACCGACTTGGCGACCGAGACACCGGCCTTCTCCTGGGCCTCGTCCGTGGACGCGCCGAGGTGCGGGGTGCAGACGACCTGGTCGAGCTCGAACAGCGGGGAATCCGTGCAGGGTTCCTTCGCGTACACGTCGAGACCGGCCCCGGCGACGCGGCCTTCCTTGAGGGCCGAGTACAGCGCGGCCTCGTCCACGATCCCGCCGCGCGCGGCGTTGACGATGCGGACGGAGGGCTTCACCTTGTGCAGTGCCTCGTCACCGATGAGACCGAGGGTCTCCGGGGTCTTGGGCAGGTGCACGGTGATGAAGTCGGCGACCTCGAGCAGCTCGTCCAGCGTCAGCATCTTGACGCCCATCTGGGCGGCGCGCGCGGGCTGTACGTAGGGGTCGTAGGCGACGATCTTCATACCGAAGGCCGACATGCGCTGCGCGACCAGGACGCCGATGCGGCCGAGGCCGACGACGCCGAGGGTCTTCTCGCTCAGCTCGACGCCGGTGTACTTGTTCCGCTTCCACTCGCCGTTCTTCAGGGCGGTGTTGGCCTGCGGGATGTGGCGCGCCGTGGCGACGAGCAGGCCACAGGCCAGCTCGGCGGCGGTGACGATGTTGGAGGTCGGTGCGTTGACGACCATCACGCCGGCCTTGGTGGCGGACGAGACGTCGACGTTGTCCAGACCGACGCCCGCACGGGCGACGACCCTCAGCTTCTTCGCGGCGGCGATGGCCTCGGCGTCGACCTTGGTCGCGGAGCGGACCAGGATCGCGTCGGCGTCGACGATGGCGGGCAGCAGCTCCGCGCGGTCGGCGCCGTTGCAGTGCCGGATCTCGAAATCGGGGCCGAGGGCCTCGACGGTGGCCGGCGACAGCTCTTCGGCGATGAGTACGACAGGTTTCGAGCTCACGTGGGTCCTCACAAGTCCAGTGCGGACGGCCGTCCCGACGGCCGCAGGCGTGGAGGGGGTAGCCGCGTGGAAGACGCACGACACTGTGGGCCTGACGCGTTGTGTTGAGCAGTGTAATGGCGTTGCGGGACCGCTTCTCCGCCTGTCCGGAAGGATCACCCGTCCGTGGTTGGCCGGGGTGGACAAGGCGCACTACGTGGAAGACCTGAATGTGGCGGTGCCGGTCGTTCCGACCGCTCCGGCGGGCGGATACGCGGCGGGGCCGGGACGCGCGTCCCGGCTCCGCCGCGCGGGGCTCAGCTCTCGTCGTTGTCGACCCAGCTCATCAGCTTGCGCAGCTTCTTGCCGGTGGTCTCGAGCAGGTGCTCCTCGTCGGCCTTCTTGTACTCGTTGTACTTCGGCAGACCGGCCTTGTACTCGGCCATCCAGTTGTTGGCGAAGGTGCCGTCCTGGATCTCCGCGAGGACCTTCTTCATCTCGGCCTTGGTGGCGTCGGTGATGACGCGCGGGCCGGTGATGTAGTCGCCCCACTCGGCGGTCTCGGAGACCGACCAGCGCATCTTCTCCAGGCCGCCCTCGTACATGAGGTCCACGATGAGCTTCAGCTCGTGGAGGCACTCGAAGTACGCGATCTCCGGCTGGTAGCCGGCCTCGGTCAGGGTCTCGAAACCGGCCTTGACCAGGGCGGAGGCGCCACCGCAGAGGACGGCCTGCTCACCGAACAGGTCGGTCTCGGTCTCCTCGGTGAAGGTGGTCTTGATGACGCCGGCGCGGGTGCCGCCGATGCCGGCCGCGTAGGACAGGGCCAGGTCGAAGGCCTTGCCGGTCGCGTCCTGCTCGACCGCCGCGATGCACGGAACGCCGCGGCCCTCTTCGTACTGACGGCGGACCAGGTGACCCGGGCCCTTGGGGGCGACCAGGGCGACGTCCACATCCGCGGGGGGCTGGATGAAGCCGTAGCGGATGTTGAAGCCGTGGCCGAAGAAGAGCGCGTCGCCGGCCTTGAGGTTGTCCTTGATGGACGCCTCGTAGACCTCGGCCTGGATCGGGTCCGGGGTCAGGATCATGATGACGTCGGCCCAGGCCGAGGCCTCGGCAACGGAGACGACCGTCAGGCCCTGCTCCTCGGCCTTGGCCTTGGACTTGGAGCCCTCCTGGAGGCCGACGCGGACGTCGACACCGGAGTCGCGCAGGGACAGCGCGTGGGCGTGGCCCTGGCTGCCGTAGCCAATGACCGCGACCTTGCGGCCCTGGATGATGGACAGGTCGGCGTCGTTCTCGTAGAACAGCTCGGCCACTGGGATATCTCCTTGGTGCGCTGGTGTTGCACCCACCGTACGGCGGGGAACGGAATCAGAGTTTCTTGGTCTCGCCATGCGAACGCGGCGCGTCGCGCGGGGCGAGGGGCCGGGAGGCCGGATCAGGCGCTGCGGTCGAGCGCGCGCAGGCTGCGGTCCGTGATGGACCGGCCGCCACGCCCTATGGCGATCGTGCCGGACTGCACGAGTTCCTTGATGCCGAAGGGCTCCAGCATCTTCAGCATCGCGCCGAGCTTGTCCGTACCGCCGGTCGCCTCGATGGTGACGGCCTCCGGGGAGACGTCGACCGTCTTGGCGCGGAACAGCTGGACGATCTCGACGATCTGCGAGCGGGTCTCGTTGTCGGCGCGGACCTTCACCAGGACCAGCTCGCGCTCGATGGCGTTGTGCTGCTCCAGCTCCACGATCTTGAGCACGTTGACCAGCTTGTTGAGCTGCTTGGTCACCTGCTCGAGCGGGAGGTCCTCGACGTTGACGACGATGGTGATGCGGGAGATGTCGGGGTGCTCCGTGACACCGACGGCGAGCGAGTCGATGTTGAACCCTCGGCGGGAGAACAGCGCGGCGATCCGGGCGAGGATGCCGGGCGTGTTCTCGACCAGGACGGAGAGCGTGTGCTTGGACATGTCGGTCGTTCTCTCTTTCGCTCTTCGCTCAGTCGTCTTCGTTGTCGCCGAAGTCGGGACGGACGCCCCGGGCGGCCTGGACCTCGTCGTTCGAGGTGCCCGCGGCGACCATCGGCCACACCATCGCGTCCTCGTGGACGATGAAGTCGATGACCACCGTACGGTCGTTGATCGCGTTGGCCTCGGCGATGACCCGGTCCAGGTCGGCCGGGTCCTCGCAGCGCAGCGCCACGCAGCCCATGGCCTCGGACAGCTTGACGAAGTCCGGGACGCGGGTGCCCTTGCGGGGGGCGCTGGACTCGCCGAGCTGCGAGCCGACCGCGGTGTCCTGGCCGGTCTCGTCGGCGTGCAGGACGGTGTTGGAGTACCGCTGGTTGTAGAACAGGGTCTGCCACTGGCGGACCATGCCCAGCGCACCGTTGTTGATGATCGCGACCTTGATCGGGATGTTGTTCAGCGCGCAGGTGACCAGTTCCTGATTGGTCATCTGGAAGCAGCCGTCACCGTCGATCGCCCAGACCGTGCGCTCCGGCATGCCGACCTTGGCGCCCATCGCGGCCGGGACCGCGTAGCCCATGGTTCCGGCGCCGCCGGAGTTCAGCCAGGTGCGGGGCTCCTCGTAGTTGACGAAGTGGGAGGCCCACATCTGGTGCTGGCCGACGCCCGCCGCGAAGATCGTGCTCTTCGGCGCGAGGGCGCCGATCCGCTCGATGACCTGCTGCGGCGAGAGCATGCCGTCCTCGGGCAGGTCGTAGCCCAGCGGATAGGTGTCGCGCCAGCGGTTGAGGTCCTTCCACCAGGCGGTGTAGTCGCCCGCGTGGCCGTCGGTGTGCTCGGCCTGGACGGCCTGGACCAGGTCGGCGATGACCTCGCGGGCGTCGCCCACGATCGGGACGTCGACGGCGCGGTTCTTGCCGATCTCGGCCGGGTCGATGTCCGCGTGGATGACCTTCGCGAAGGGGGCGAAGCTGTCCAGCTTGCCGGTCACGCGGTCGTCGAAGCGGGTGCCGAGCGCGATCAGCAGGTCGGCCTTCTGCAGCGCGGTGACCGCGGTGACGGCGCCGTGCATGCCGGGCATGCCCACGTGCAGCGGGTGGCTGTCGGGGAAGGAGCCCAGCGCCATCAGGGTGGTGGTGACCGGGACGCCGGTCAGCTCGGCGAGGACCTTCAGCTCGGCGGTCGCGCCGGACTTCATGATGCCGCCGCCGACGTACAGGACCGGGCGCTTGGCCTGGCAGATGAGCTTGGCGGCCTCGCGGATCTGCTTGGCGTGCGGCTTGGTGACCGGCCGGTAACCGGGGAGGTCCTGGGTGGGCGGCCAGCTGAAGGTCGTCTTCGACTGGAGGGCGTCCTTGGCGATGTCGACCAGGACCGGGCCGGGGCGGCCGGTGGAGGCGATGTGGAACGCCTCGGCGATCGTCCGCGGGATGTCCTCGGCCCTGGTGACCAGGAAGTTGTGCTTGGTGATCGGCATCGTGATGCCGACGATGTCCGCCTCCTGGAAGGCGTCGGTGCCGATCGCCTTGGAGGAGACCTGGCCGGTGATCGCGACGAGGGGCACGGAGTCCATGTGCGCGTCGGCGATCGGGGTGACGAGGTTGGTGGCGCCCGGCCCCGAGGTGGCCATACAGACGCCGACCTTGCCGGTGGCCTGCGCGTAGCCGGTGGCGGCGTGACCGGCGCCCTGCTCGTGGCGGACCAGGATGTGACGGACCTTCTTGCTGTCCATCATCGGGTCGTACGCGGGGAGGATGGCGCCGCCCGGGATGCCGAAGACGGTGTCGCACCCCACCTCTTCGAGAGAGCGGATGAGGGACTGCGCACCCGTGACGTGCTCAACTGCGGCGGTGTGGGATCCGCCGTTACGGGCCCGCGGCTGCGGATGGTGGGCCCCGGTGGCCTGCTCGGTCATCGGCATTCTCTTCTCGAAGCTGAGGGTTTTTGCGAGGGTTCGGTGTGTGCCAGTGCAACAAAAAACCCCTCGTGCCGGGAGGCAAGCGAGGGGAGCGCGTCGGGTGCAGTGAGCGGGGGCATGAGTGACCCTGCTTCAGCCGACGCGCTTTCCAAGTACGAGAATTCGGGTGCGCATGGCACTGACCCTCCCTCCGGCGGGAGGTCGGTGTCAAGCGGGTGGGACGGGCGTCTCATTATTTGAGCCCCTATGGATGGCCATCGGTCCCCCGAGGGACCCGCCGGCCAAGGCGGGATGAGCCGCCGCGCCCGGTACAGGGAACGTACCGCGCACGAGCGCGCGCCGCAGCCGGTACTCGTCAAGAGGACCGGAGAAGGCCATCCCCTGGCCGTGTGTGCAGCCCATCGCGCGCAGGGCCGCGAGCTGCTCGGGCAGGTCCACCCCGTCGGCCACGGACTGCATCCCCAAATCGTTTGCGATGCGCAACAAGCCCGCGGTGATCTTGTGCAGTCTGGCTGACTCGACCACACCCTCGACCAGGCCGCGGTCCAGCTTGAGTACGTCGACGGGCAGGCGGCGCAGGGCGCTGATGGCCGCGTAACCGCTGCCGAACCCGTCCAGGGCGATCCGGACCCCGAGCCGCCGCAAGGCCGTCAGGCGGCGCTCCAGCTCGTCGAAGGGCACCCTGGGGTCGCTGTCCGCCAGCTCGATCACCAGCGCGCCGGAGGGCAGCCCGTACCGGGTCAGCAGGGACTCCACCGAGCCGCCGGGCACCGACCGGTCCAGGAGCCGCTGCGCGGTCATCCGGACGGCCACCGGCACGTCGTGTCCGCAGCGGTGGCGCTCGGCGGCCTGCTCCACGGCCTCCTCCAGCAGCCACCGGCTCAGCTCGGCGGTCCGGGAGGCGTCCGCGACGGCGGTCGGCGCCGGACCGGCCGGCCCGCCGGGGCCCGCCGCGCCCTCGCTGTACTCGGCCACCCGGAGGAATTCCGCGGGGGTGAAGAGGATCCCCTGGGCGGACCGCCAGCGGGCCTGGGCGGCCACCGCGGTGACCTCGCCGCTGGCCAGACAGACGACGGGCTGGTGCAGCAGCGCGAACTCGCCCTCGTGGAGCGCGGTCCGCAGCCGCCCGGCCAGCTCCGCCTTGCGCACCACCTCGGCCTGCATCTGGGGTGCATACAGCTCCACCCGGTTCTTGCCGCCGGCCTTGGCCCGGTACATCGCCAGATCCGCGTTGCGCATCAGGTCCGAAGGGGTGATGCCCGGGTCGGCGAAGGCCACCCCGATGCTGGCGGCGACCCTGACCTCGCTGCCCGCGATCCGGTAGGGCTGGGAGAGGGTGGTGCGCAGCCGGTCGGCGATCTCGTGCACCTGGTACTCGCGGGCGGAGCGGCCCCGGCTGCCGTCGCCGAGGATCAGGGCGGCGAACTCGTCCCCGCCGAGCCGGGCCGCGGTGTCCCCGGCGCGGACGGAGTCCTGCAGGCGGCGGGCGGCCTCGATGAGGAGCTCGTCGCCGGCCTGGTGGCCGATGGTGTCGTTGACCGCCTTGAAGCCGTCGAGGTCGATGAAGAGCACGGCGGTGCTGTGGTCCCCGGCCCTGCGGCCGGTGAGGGCCTGGCGGACCCGGCGGGTGAACAGGGCCCGGTTGGGCAGATCGGTCAGCGGGTCGTGTTCGGCGCTGTGCTGGAGCTGGGCCTGGAGACGGACCCGCTCGGTGACGTCCCGGCTGTTGAGGATGAGGCCGCCCTGGTGGCGGTTGACGGTGGACTCCACGTTGAGCCACTCGCCGCCGCCGGACTTGAAGCGGCATTCGATACGGGTGGTGGGCTCCTCGGCGGGCGGCGCCGCGAGGAAGCGGCGCACCTCGTGGACGACCCGGCCGAGGTCCTCGGGGTGGATCAGCGCGGAGAGCTCGCTGCCGACCAGCTCCTCGGCGTCCCGGCCGTAGACCCCGGCGGCTGCGGGGCTGACGTAGCGCAGTATCCCGGTGGGCGCGGCGATCATGATGACGTCGCTGGAGCCCTGGACCAGGGAGCGGAAGTGGTTCTCCTTCTGGGCCAGTTCCTGGGTCAGCGCGATGTTGTCGAGGAGCATGATGCCCTGCCGGATGACCAGGGCGAGCACGACGGTGCAGCCGGTGAAGACGACCATCCGGTCGACCTTCCGGCCCTCGATCACGTTGTAGAGGATGCCGAGGGTGCACACGGCGGCGGCGAGGTACGGGGTGAGGGCGGGCAGCGAGCCGGTGATGGGGCGGCTGACCGGCCGTCCCTCGCGCGCGTGCGCGGAGAGCTGCTCGCTCGCGCCGCGGTCGGCGCCGCGCCGGGCGCGGGGCGGGGGCGCGCCGGGCGGCCTCCGGCGGCGGATGCATCCGGCGGGCGCCCCAGGGCGCGTAGGCCAGGAGCAGGGAACCGGCGAACCAGCCCGCGTCGAGCAGCTGCCCGGACTGGTAGTGGGCGCTCAGCAGCGGTGAGGTGAACAGGGCGTCGCTGAGCACGGTGAGCGCGAGGGCCGCGATGGCGGTGTTGACGGCCGAGCGGTTGGTCGCGGAGCGCCGGAAGTGCAGGACCAGCACTATCGAGACGAGGGCGATGTCGAGCAGCGGGTAGGCCAGGGACAGCGCGGTGCGCGGGACGCTGCCGAGGGCACCCTCCTGGGCGGTCCGGGCGGCGTGCGCGAGGGCCAGGCTCCAGGACAGGGTCAGCAGGGAGCCGCCGATGAGCCAGGAGTCGAGTGCGAGGCAGACCCAGCCGGCCCGGGTGACGGGGCGCTTGGCGAGGACGAGGAGTCCGACGATGGCGGACGGTGCGAAGCAGAGGAAGGCGAAGTCGGCGACCGAGGGCTTCGGCACTTCCTGGCCGAGGATCACCTCGTACCAGCCCCAGACGAAGTTGCCGACGGCGGCCATGAGCGAGGAGAACGCGAACAGCAGCCAGGCGGGGCGCTCACGGCGGCCGATGGTCCATGCGTAGCGGTAGCAGGAGACCGAGGCCAGTAACCCGGCGGCGCTGAGACCGAAGTCGCCCATGATCTCGGCGGCTTCCTTGGTCCCCCAGCCGACGGCGGCCCCTACGGCATAGCCGGCGCTGACGACGGCGAGGAGGAGCTGCGCCGCCAGACCCTTGCCGCCGCTGACGGCCGGCGGCCGGGTCAGCAGGGCCCCGGGGGCGCTCACCGGTCCGCCTCGGTGGCTGGTTTCGGCACGCGCTGTCGTCGCTTGCGGCGGCTGTGCCGCGTCGGATCCTTCGCCCATTGGCCGTACATCGCCCGTCGCCCCCCAAAATGTCCGATCACTCCCCAGCGCCAGACGAACGCGCTGCAGCCCCTTCTTCCGGACGATACACCACTTTCGTCACTCAGGGACATAGATCCTCTACGCTCCGTCACCATCGAGGGAGTCGCGCGCACAGGGTGCGGTCGCATGGCTACGGAAGGTGCCGGAAGTGGTTCACTCCGTGGTCAGCACCGTGTTCGAGAGCGGCTCCCCCGCCGCGAACGCGGTGAGCTGGCGGGCGATCAGCCGCTTGGCCCGCGGTTCGAACGCCGAGCTGCTGCCGCCGACATGGGGCGTGATCAGGACATGCGGAGCGTGCCAGAGCGGGTGCCCCGGGGGCAGCGGTTCGGGGTCGGTGACGTCGAGGGCCGCCCGCAGCCGCCCCGACTCCAGCTCGGCCAGGAGGGACGCGGTGTCGACGACCGGTCCGCGCGCGACATTGACGAGCAGCGCGCCGTCCCGCATCCGGGCGAGGAACCCGGCTCCGGCCAGCCCGCGGGTGTCCTCGGTGAGCGGGGTGGAGAGGATCACCACGTCGGCCTGCGGCAGCAGCGCGGGGAGGTCGGCGAGGGCGTGCACCGGGCCGCGGGCGGCGGTGCGGGCCGAGCGGGCGACGCGGGTGATCCGCGCGCATTCGAAGGGCGCGAGCCGGTCCTCGATGGCCGCGCCGATCGATCCGTAGCCCACGATCAGGACGGACTTGTCGGCGAGGGCGTCGTAGAAGCCGAAGCGCCACTCCTCCCGGTCCTGGCCGCGGACCATGCCGGGGATCCCGCGCAGGGAGGCGAGGGTCAGGGTGAGGGCGAGTTCGGCGGTGCTGGCCTCGTGGACGCCGCGGGCGTTGCACAGGTGCACGCCGGGAGGCAGGTCGCCGAGGCCGCCCATGACGTGGTCGATGCCCGCGGTCAGGGTCTGGACCGCGCGCAGGCGGGGCATGTGGGCGAGCGGGCGCAGGGTGACGGCCGGCGGCTTCATGTAGGGCGTGACGTAGAAGACGCAGGCGGCCGGGTCGGCCGGGAACTCCTCCTCGCCGTCCCAGTGCCGGTAGCGGAAACGGTCCGGTAGGCCCTCGGTCTCCGCGGCGGGGAAGGGCAGCCAGACGTCCTCGGTCTTTGAAGTCATGATCACGAGGCTATGCGAAGGGATCCTGATCAAGCCGTTAGTTTGTGTGGCGGACCGGGAGGGGGACCCAGGAGTGGAGCGCAGGTCGATCGGGGCGTCGGCACTGACGGTGGGCGCCATCGGGCTCGGCTGCATGCCGATGAGCTGGGGGTACGCCGCCTCGGGGCGCGAGGGCGCCGAATCGATGCGGACGGTGCACACCGCGCTGGACCTGGGTGCGAACCTGCTGGACACGGCGGACATCTACGGGCCCTACACCAACGAGCTGCTGGTGGGCCGGGTGCTCAAGGAGCGGCGGGCCGACGCGTTCGTGTCGGCCAAGGTCGGGCTGCGGATGGGCGATCAGCACGTGGTGGCGGACGGCCGGCCCGGGTACGTCCGGCGGGCCTGCGACGCCTCGCTGCGCAGGCTGCGGACCGACGTCATAGACCTCTACCAGCTGCACCGGGTCGACCCGGACGTGCCGGTGGAGGAGACCTGGGGGGCCATGGCCGAGCTGGTGGGCTCGGGGAAGGTGCGCTCCCTGGGGTTCTGCGCGCTCGGGGCGGGCGCGGGGCCCGGGGCCGGGCGGCTCGGGGACCGCGCGTACACGGTGACCCTGCGCCATCTGGAGCGGGCGCAGCAGGTGTTCCCGGTGAGCGCGGTGCAGGCGGAGCTGTCGGTGTGGTCGCCGGAGGCGGCCTGGCAGCTGCTGCCTTGGTGCCGGACGCGTGGGGTGGGCCTGCTGGCCGCGATGCCGGTGGGCAGTGGGTTCCTGACCGGGACGCTGACGCCGGGGCAGGGGTTCGAGGAGTCGGACGCGCGGGCCCGGCATCCGCGGTTCACGGCGGATGCGATGGCGGCGAACCAGGTGCTGCTGGCGGGGCTGCGGCGGATAGCGCGGCGGCACGAGGGGCCGGGCGGTGAGCCCGCGACGGTGGCTCAGGTGGCGCTGGCGTGGGTGCTGGCGCAGGGGCCGCAGGTGGTGCCGGTGCCGGGGGCGGAGCGGGCGTGCTGGGCGGCGGAGAACGCGGCGGCGGCGGAGGTCCGGCTCACGGGTCGGGATCTGGAGGAGATCGCGGCGCTGCCGGTGGCGGTGGGGGCCTGGGACTGATCGGATCGGCCCTCTTCCCCGTCCGGGACCCGTCCATCCCCACTCGATCGAGTGTACGAAGGGGTGGAACTTCGCCGACTCTCCGGGCTGTTGAGAGGGGTGACCGGCAGGATCGGCAGGGCAGCGGGAACCGAAGGGAGCAGGGCGATGCGTACGGGAGCGATGCGGGGCCGCGCGGTGCGGGGCGGGGCGGTTCGGGGCGGGGCGGTTCGGGGCACGGTGGGCCGGGGCGGGGTGCCCGGGAGCGGTGCCGGGCGGGGCGTGTGGGCGGCCGTGGCGCTGGCCGGGTGCGGTGCCCTGCTGGTGGCGGGGTGCGGGCCGACCGTGCCCCGGGACGGGGCCTCGGCGGGTTCCTCACCGCCGGCGAAGGGGGCGACGAGCCCGTCCGGGGGCGGTTCCGCCTCCCCCGGGGCCTCGCCGTCGGGGCCCCCGGCGAAGGGGTCGGTGACGGTGTCCGGCGAGGTGGCCAAGGGGCTGGAGTCGCCGTGGGGCGTGGCCGCGCTGCCGGACGGGGACCTGTTGGTCGCCTCGCGGGACAAGGGCACGATCACCCGGGTCGAGGCGAAGACGGGGAAGCTGACGGAGATCGGCAAGGTCTCCGGGGTGGCTCCGGGCGGCGAGGGGGGCCTGCTCGGCCTGGCCCTGTCCCCCTCGTACGCCTCGGACCGGCTGGTCTACGTGTACTTCACGACGGAGTCCGACAATCGGATCGCGCGGCTCAGGTACGACGAGCAGAGACAGCCCGGGCAGCAACTGGGCGCCCCCGACACGGTGTTCCGGGGCATCCCGAAGGGGCTCGTGCACAACGGCGGGCGGATCGCCTTCGGCCCGGACAAGATGCTCTACGCCGGGACGGGCGAGACCGGGGAGACCGGGCTCGCCCAGGACAAGAAGTCGCTGGGCGGGAAGATCCTGCGGATGACTCCGGACGGGCAGCCGGTGCACGGCAATCCGGAGGCCGACTCCGTCGTCTACTCCTACGGACACCGCAATGTGCAGGGGCTCGCCTGGGACAAGGACAAGCGGTTGTGGGCCACGGAGTTCGGCCAGGACACCTGGGACGAGCTGAATCTGATCCAGCCCGGCGGGAACTACGGCTGGCCCGAGGCCGAGGGGAAGGCGGGCAAGCCCGGGTTCATCGACCCGGTGGCCCAGTGGAAGACCGATGACGCCTCGCCGAGCGGGATCGCCTTCGCCCAGGGGTCGATCTGGATGGCCGGGCTGAAGGGAAGCAGGCTGTGGCGGATCCCGCTGGACGGGACCAGAGCCCTGGCGGAGCCGGAGGCCTTCCTCCAGGGGACCTACGGGCGGCTGCGGACGGTGGTGGCCCTGGGCGGGGACAAGCTGCTGCTGGTCACGAGCGAGACGGACGGGCGCGGGACGCCGGAGCCGGGCGACGACCGGATCCTGAGCCTGACGGTCCGGTAGCCCGCCGGCCCCGGCCCCGAGGGGCGGGAGCGGGGGCGGGGGGCCTTGGAGGGCACGGGCCGGGAGGGCACGGGCCAGGAAGGGGCGGTCTAGGAGGGGGCGGGGGTGAAGAGACGGAGCCGGTGGGCGAGGGCGGCCGCCTCGCCGCGGCCGGCGACGCCCAGCTTGGCCAGGATGTTCGAGACGTGGACGCTGGCCGTCTTGGGGGAGATGAAGAGTTCCTCCGCGATCTGACGGTTGGTGTGGCCCACCGCGACCAGGCGCAGGACGTCCCGCTCGCGGCTGGTCAGGCCGAGGCTCTCCACGGGGTCGGTGTCCGGCGCGGTGAGCGCCGGGGCGGCGCTCCCGTCGGGGGCGGTGAGCTGCAGGCGGCCGCGCCGGGCGAGCAGGACCAGGTCGTCGCGGAGCCGGAGTGATCCGAGCTGCTCGGCGGCGGTGTGGGCCGCGCGGACGAGGCAGGCGGCGCCTTCCCGGTCGCCGCCCGCGACCAGCAGCGACTCGGCGAGGCGGTGGCGGGCCCGGGCCAGCAGGTACGGGCGCTCGAGCGGCCGGATCGCGGCTTCCACGGCGGTCCAGTCGGCGGGGGTGTCGCGGTCCTCCGCGCGCAGGAGTTCGGCGCGGACGAAGGCGGCGTGGGCGGCCCACAACGGCATCGGGGCGGCCAGGGCCAGGCTGGCGTCGCGCAGGATCGCCACGGCCTCGTCGTGGCCCGCGACGGCGGCCGGGAGGCCCCGGGCGTCGGCCTCGGCGGAGGCCGCTGCCAGGAGCAGGGGCCAGGCGTAGCGGTGGTGGCCGAGCGGGAACCCGTGGCCGATCGCCTCGGCGACCTCGGTGCGGACATCGGCTATCCGGCCCTCCAGCGCGGCCAGGCCGACCGCGAGGCGGTACATCGGGATGCGGTGCTGGGGCTGGGTGTCGTGGGTGCCGAAGTGTTCGTGGGCGGCGGCGAGCCACTCGGCGGCCGCTGCCACATCACCGCGGGCCAGGGCGAGGTAGGCCAGGCGCGCCGAGGCCATGCCGCGCGGGGCGGCGCTCTGGCTGACGTTCAGGGTGCGCTGGGCGGCTTCGGTGGCCTCGTCCCAGCGGCCGAGGCTGTAGAAGCTCTCCGCCATGTTGCCGCGGACCCAGGCCTCGGAGTCGCGGAGCCGGGAGGCTCCGACGAGCTGGATTCCTTCTTCCGCGAGTTCCACCGCTTCCCGTGAGCGGCCGTAGTTCTCCAACTGAGAGGTGAGATTGATATGGACACGACCCGCGAGCATGACGAGGCCGAGTTCGGTGGCCTGCTTCTTGACCTCGTGCATCATGGCGAGGCCGACCTCCTCGTCCCCGGCGTCGGCGAGCAGACTGCCCAGGGTGATCCGGGAGTGCAGTTCGACTTCCTGGGCGCCGACCATCCGCGCGTATTCGACGGCGCGTTCGGCGGCCGCCATGTTGTCGAGGCCGGGATTGTGGAGCATGCCCCAGGCCGCCGCCCGGGAGAGCACCTCGGCGTGCACGTGGGACGGGGGCAGCCCTTCGACGAGCCGCTGGGCGGTGCTCAGTTCGGTCCAGCCGTCGCCGCGGCCCAGGCTGGCCACCAGCTTGGAGCGTTCGGTCCAGAACCAGGCGGAGCGCAGCGGGTCGTCCTCGTCCTCCAAAACGCGCAGCGCCATCTTGGTTATCTTCAGGGCGCGTTCGCGTTCACCGCCGAAGCGGGCCGCGACGGTGGCCTCGGCCAGCAGGTCGAGGCGGCGCAGCGGGGTGGTCTCGGGATCGCAGCCGCACGGCGGGTACACCTCGGTGTAGTCGGCGGGGCGCAGCGCCGCGCGGACCTCCGGCGGGGCGCTCTCCCACAGGTCGATGGCCCGGTCCAGCAGCCTGAGCTGCTCGGAGTAGGCGTGCCGGCGGCGGGCGGCGACGGAGGCGTCGAGCACGGCGGGCAGGGCCTTGGCCGGGTCGTTGGCGTAGTACCAGTAGCTCGCGAGCCGGATGGTCCGCTCCGGTGCGCAGACGAGACCGGGGTCGGCCTCCATGGCCTCCGCGTAGCGGCGGTTGACGCGGGCGCGCTCGCCGGGCAGCAGGTCGTCGCTGACGGCCTCGCGGACGAGCGAGTGCCGGAAGCGGTAGCCGTCGTTGTCGGGGCTGGCCAGCAGGATGTTGGCGCCGACGGCGGCGCGCAGCGCCTCGATCAGCGCGTCCTCGGTCAGCTGGGCGACGGCGAGGAGGAGGTCGTGTTCGACGGTGGAGCCGCCCTCGGCGACGATGCGCACCACCCGCTGGGCGGCGTCGGGGAGCACCTCGACGCGGACGAGCAGCAGGTCGCGCAGCGATTCGGTGAGGCCGGTGCGGCAGCCGCTCTCCCGGCAGGCGACGAGTTCCTCCACGAAGAAGGCGTTGCCGTCGGAGCGGTCGAAGACGGAGGTGACCAGGGCCTCTTCGGGCGGAGCGGCCAGGATCCCGGCGAGCTGGCCGCGTACTTCCGCGCGGTTGAAGCGGGACAGTTCGATCCGCTGGACGGTGCGCAGCCGGTCGAGTTCGGCGAGGAGCGGGCGCAGCGGGTGGCGGCGGTGGACGTCGTCGGCGCGGTAGGTGGCGACGACGACGAGGCGGCCTCCGGAGAGGGTGCGGAAGAGGTAGGAGAGGAGGTGCCGGGTCGAGGTGTCCGACCAGTGCAGGTCTTCGAGGACGAGGACGATCGTGCGGTCGGCGGCGAGCCGCTCCAGCAGGCGCACGGTCAGTTCGAAGAGCCGGGCGGTGCTCTCCTCGTCGTGGGGTCCGCGAGGGGTCTCGCCGAGTTCGGGCAGGATCCGGGCGAGTTCGTCCTCCTGGCCCGCGGCCGCGGCGGTCAGCTGCTCGGGGAGCCGGCGACGCAGGCTGCGCAGGGCAGCGGAAAAAGGGGCGAAGGGAAGGCCCTCCGCCCCTATCTCCACACATCCGCCGACGGCCACGACGGCGCCGCGCCGCTCGGCCTCGCAGGTGAACTCCTCGGTGAGGCGGGTCTTGCCGACCCCGGCCTCACCTCCGATGAGGAGGGCTTGCGGTTCCGAACCGGCGGCCCGCGTCAGTGCGTCGATGAGTACGGCCAGTTCGTCGGCGCGGCCGACGAACACCGGGCTGACAGATCTGGTCTCCACGCCGCCGAGCATCGCACAGCGGTCCCGCACTACGGCACTGGATATCGGTGCGCTTCTCATCACGTGTCAGATCACGTGGTGCGTGGCGCGGGTTACGCGGCCGGGGTGAACCGGCCGCGGTTCCCACTCACCGACCCTTCCGGTGCCTTCTTGAGTGAGAACCCGCGGCGTGCGCCCCGGGCCTTGGCCAGGCGCACCTGGCGGTACTCGGCGGCCTCACGGATGAGCTCGTCGCGGTGGGCGATGGCGATCTCGTACACGAACATCTCGTACTCCCTGGTCTGCGTTTCCCGGCACCTCGTTCGGTGTGATCCAAGATTCGCTTCCCAGAGGGTCCGTGGGCATCGGGCGCATGCCGCATCTCCGAGCGACCGGGGTCCTTAGGCGGGGGCCCCGGGGGTCTCCGTGCCGACTGAGGCGGGCTAAGGCGGACTGCGGACTAAGGAAGGGGTCCCCGTGCCTAGGCGGCGGCCGCGGCCTTGGGGAGGGGGAAGAGGACGTCGAAGTACATGAGGCCGAAGATCAGCACGCCGACCAGGCCGAGCGCGACGGCGACCCATGAGACGGCCTTGACCCAGCTCGGGTTGACCCGGCCGGGGGCGCCGAAGGAGGGGCCGACCAGCACGAACATGCCGATGAGGAGGGCGATCGTGGAGAAGACGCCGTTGACGAGGGCGGTCATGTGCCAGCCGTCGCTGTACAGCGCGTTGATCTTCTGTTCCATCGAGGTGGCGTTGACCGAGTCGATCTGGCCTATGAGGCCCTGGCGCTCGGAGATCACCCGGGAGACCCAGGTGCCGCTGAGGGCGACGAGGGAGAGACCGGCGCCCGCGATGGCTGCGGCGGCGGCGAAGACACCGGTGGGTCGGTCCTCGGAGTCCTGGTTCAGGAGGTCGTCGGACGCGTCGTCGAGGTCCCCGTCCTCGTCTCCGGCCACGTCAGCGATATCGGTGACCGCGATATCGGTGGCGGCGGCTTCGGTGACGGTGGCGGCGGCCGGCTCGGTGGAGTCCGACTCGGGCGCGCTCTGGGCAGGGGTCTTCGTGGTGTCCATGCGGGGCACGGTAAGCGGCGTTTCTGAGAGGTTCCTGAGAGCCGCCGGCCCGGTTGTGCGTATGCGTCGAGCGGGGCCGGCCGCGGGTCCGGGCGGCCCGGCCGACCGTGGTCCGCCGGGCCGGGCACGGCACGGCTCAGACGGCCGCCGGGGAAGCCGGGTCGACGTCCGGGGCGGCGGGCCATTCGTGGGCGAGGACCGACCAGATCTCGGTGTCCTGGCGGACGCCCCGGTGGAGGTGGCTCTCGCGCAGGACGCCTTCGCGGGTCATGCCGAGGCGCTCGGCGACGGCGAGGCTCTTGGTGTTGAGCGCGGAGGCGTGCCATTCGACGCGGTGCATGCCGCGCTCGTGGAAGGCGTAGTCGATCAGGATCCGGCACGCCTTGGTGATCAGGCCGCGCCCGGCGGCGGTCGGCTCCAGCCAGCAGCCGATCTCGCAGTTGCCCGCGTCCGCTTCGAAGATCCGGAAGAGGACCCCGCCCATGAGGGTGCCGTCGACCCGGATGCCGAAGAGCCGGCCGCCGTCGGCGGCGGCCTTCTGGGCGTAGTTGGTCAGGAGGGTGCGGGCCGACTCGAGGTCGGTGGCGGCGTCGGGGAAGCCGATGTGCACCCCGATGAAGTCACGGCCGCGCTCCATGTGCGCGAGGAATTCCTCGGCGTGCCGGGCTTCCAGGGGGATCAGCCGGGCGTCGTCGGCCAGGTCTATCGAGAACATGCGGGTTCCTTCGGGTGCCTTCGGGTTCCTACGGTGCCGGGCCCGATGCGTCAGCGGGGCGCGGCAGCCCGTTCGTCGGTTGCGGGTTCGTCGGTGGCGCTGCGCTGCGCGGGAAGTGTCGCATGGGCACGGCACTCGGGAGGTTCGATGCTGATCTTGGGCAGTCGCCGGTCGAGCCAGGCGGGGATCCACCAGTTCGCGCCGCCGAGCAGGTGCATGAGCGCGGGCACCAGCAGGGTGCGCAGGACGAAGGCGTCGAGGGCGACGGCGGTGGCGAGGGCGATGCCGAACATCGCGATCAGCCGGTCGCCGCTGAGGACGAAGGCGAGGAAGACGGAGATCATGATGACCGCCGCCGAGTTGATCACCCGGCTGGTCTCGGCGAGGCCGACCCGGACGGCCCGTCTGTTGTCGCCGGTCTCCAGCCACTCCTCGTACATCCGGCTGACCAGGAACACCTGGTAGTCCATGGACAGCCCGAAGAGGACGGAGACCATGATCACCGGGAGGAAGGGTTCGATCGGCCCGGCGCTGCCGAGGCCCAGCGGTTCGCTGCCCCAGCCCCACTGGAAGACCGCGACGACCACACCGAAGGAGGAGGCGACGGCGGCGACGTTCATGGCGGCCGCCTTGAGCGGGATGCCGAGGGACCGGAAGGCCAGCAGCAGCAGGACGCAGCCGAGGGCGATCACGACACCGACGAAGAGCGGCAGCTTCCCGATGATGACCTCGGCGAAGTCGTCGTAGCCGGCCGTCACGCCGCCGACGTGCACCTGCAGGGAGTGGCCGCGTTCGGCGCGCGGGATGACGTCGTGGCGCAGCCGGTCGACCAGTTCGCTGGTGTCCCGCGACTGCGGTGACGAGGCGGGTACGACCGTCAGGAGGGCGGTGTCCCCGCTCCGGTTGAAGACGGCCGGGCCCGCGCCCGCGACGCCCGGGGTGGTGCGCAGGGTCTCGCCGAGAGCGGCGAGGGCGACGCGGTCCGCCGGGCCGTCGAGCCGGGCGACGAGGGTGAGCGGCCCGTTGACCCCGGGCCCGAAGCCCTCCGCGAGCAGGTCGTAGGCCTGCCGGGTGGTGGAGGTGGCCGGGTTGTTGCCCTGGTCGGAGGTGCCGAGGTGGAGGGAGAGCATGGGCAGGGCGAGGACGGCCATGACCAGGGCGGCGACGGCGCCGAGCAGCTTGGGGTGGCGTTCCACGAAGGCGGACCAGCGGGCGGCGAGGCCGGTGGGGGTCTCCGGCCGCGGGCCGTCAGAGGCGAGCTTGCGGCGCTCGCGGCGGGACAGCGCCCGCATGCCGATGAAGGAGAGGAGCGCGGGCAGCAGCGTGACGGAGGCCGCGACCGTCAGGATGACGGTGAGCGAGGCGGCCAGGGCGACCCCGTTGAGGAAGTTCAGGCGCAGGACCAGCATGCCGAGCAGTGCGATGCAGACGGTGGCCCCGGCGAAGACGACGGCACGGCCGGTGGTGGCGACGGCGGTGCGGGCGGCCTCGTCGACGGACAGGCCGCGTCTGAGGGCCTTGCGGTGCCGGGTGACGATGAACAGCGCGTAATCGATGCCCACGCCCAGACCGACGAGGGTGCCGAGCATCGGGGCGAAGTCGGCGACCGGCATGGCGTGCCCGAGCAGGGTGATGCCGAAGTAGGCGGTGCCGACGCTGACCAGCGCGGTGGCCAGGGGGAGCAGGCTCGCGGCGAGCGAGCCGAAGGCCAGGAAGAGGACGACGCCGGCGACGGCGACGCCCAGCACCTCGGCGAGGTGGGCCGAGGGGGCCTCGGTGAGGCCTATCGCGCGGCCGCCGAGCTCGACCTGGAGGCCGTCGCGTTCGGTCCCGGGGTTCTTGGCCGCCGCCCGGACGGCCTTGGCCTGCGCCTTGGGGACGGCGTCGGCCGGCCGGTCGAAGGTGACGACGGCGTAGGCGGTGCGCCCGTCGGCGCTGATCAGGGCCGCGCCCTCGGGGGCGTACGGGCTGAGGACCGAGCCGACCCCGGGGAGCGCGGCGACCGCGGCGAGGGCCCGGTCCATGCGCTGCTCGACCTCGGGCGTACGGACGTTCTGGTGGGCGGGGGCGCGCCAGACGACGGTGTCGGTATCGCCGCCCCGGCCGTGGAAGCCTTCACGGAGCAGGGCGTGGGCCTTGCCGGACTCGGTGCCGGGGACCTCGTAATCGTTGGAGAACGCGGTTCCGGCGCTCACGGCGGCCGCCGCGGCGCCCCCCAGCGCCAGGAGCCAGAGCAGGACGGCGACGAGGCGGTGCCGCATGCACCACCGTGCGATTGCTGCCAACGAACGTGCTCCCTGGTGGTTCGGATCTTGCCGGGGAACAGCCCGTCGGAAAGAACGCGTATGCCCGAGGTGGTCTACTGCACAACGATCTCAACGATTCGTGATCGTTGGCCCCGTTCGTGTGCATCGTCACAGGGCGTGGGAGGGGCGGCCGGAGCTACTCCCCCGTACCCTCCTCCGCCCGGTATCCCGGGAGGGAGGGCCAGCGGACGGTGAGGACGACGGCGTCCTCCTCGGCGTACCAGGAATGGTCCACTCCGCGCCCCCAGAGTACGTAGTCCCCCTGTTCGGCGAGGACCACGGTCCGCCCGGGGAACTCCAGCCGGAACCGCCCGCTGATCAGGACCTGCAGGGCGGTGCGCTCCTCGCCGGTCACCCACTGGGCGCGCTCCTCGCCCTTCGGGTGCACGCCCCACTTGATCTCGACGTCCGCGCTGTGCCTGGGGTCGCCCGGCTCCTTGAAGTGGCCGAGGAGCCAGCCCCGGTCGGCGGCGGCCTCGGGCCCCGCCTTGCCGGTGTGGACGATCCCGTCGGAACCGGCGGGGCGGCGGGCGGGGTCGGCCGGCGGGGTCACGGCGGTCGCATCGGCCGGAGGGGTCGGAGGGGTCGGAGGGGTCGGATCGGTCATATGAGGAGGCTAATGCACTTGCGTGGAGGGCCGATTGCCTGCTGAGCTGCACGGATGACGATGGATCTTGATGCAGTAAGGGCCCTCTTCGACGCCGAGGCCCGCCGGGGCGCCCAGTCGGACGGGGATCACTCCCTGGTGGAGCACGACGGGCCCGTCGTGCGGCGCGTCTCGCGCGGACCGGGGTGGAACGGGGTGCTCTGGTCGGACCTCGACGAGGACACGGCGGACGCGCGGATCGCGGCGCAGATCGCCTACTTCGAGGCCCGTGGGGTGTCGGAGTTCGAGTGGAAGATGTACGACTACGACGCCCCCGCCGACCTGGGCGCGCGGCTGCTCGCCGCGGGCTTCGTGCCGGAGCCGCCGGAGACGCTGATGGTGGCGCGGGTCGCGGACATCGCGCGCGAGGCGGCGGCGCCCGAGGGGGTGACCCTGGTGAACGTGACGGACGTCGAAGGGGTGGACCTGATGATGGACGTCCACGCGCAGGCCTTCGGCGAGAACCGGCCGCGCATCCGGCACGCGCTGGTCACCCAGGTCACCCAGGCCCCGGAGACCATCCTGGCCGTGGTCGCGATGGCGGACGGCCAGCCGGTCAGCTCGGCCCGGATGGAGATCACCCCCGGCGCGTCCTTCGCGGGCCTGTGGGGCGGCGGCACCGTCCCCGAGTGGCGGGGCAAGGGCATCTACCGCGCCCTGGTGGCCCATCGCGCGCTCGCGGCGGCCGAGCTGGGGATCCCCTACCTCCAGGTGGACGCGTCGAGCGAGAGCCGCCCGATCCTGGAGCGGCTGGGCTTCGGGGTGCTGGGCGTCACGGTTCCGTACGTGTGGGTCGGGAAGTAGCGGACCGGACCCCGCCGCGCGGGCTCCGGACGAGGCACGCCCGTACGAGGCACCCGTACGAGGCACCCGTACGAGGCACCCGTACGAGTCACGCCCGTGCGGGGCCCGGTCCCGCACCGCGGCGGCCCTTTCGCCCCGCCCGTCCGCGCGGCAAGATCAGTCCATGGATCGCATAGGACCCCCACTGACCGGCAACGAGCGCGAGACCCTGCGCGCGTTCCTCGACTTCCACCGCGCCACCCTCGCCCTGAAGTGCGAGGGCCTCAGCGACGACGAGCTGCGCCTGCGGGCGTCGCCGCCCTCCACCCTGACCCTGCTCGGCCTCGTGCGGCACATGGCCGAGGTGGAGCGCCACTGGTTCCGGCGCGTCCTGGCGGGCGAGGACGTGGCCCACGTCTGGTCCGACAAGCACGACTTCCAGGAGGCCTACGACGCCTCCGCCTCCACCCGCGCCGAAGCCTTCGCCGCGTGGGAGGCGGAGACCGCGTACTCCCGCCGCTTCGAGGCCGAGGCCGACTCCCTCGATGTGACGGCCTACTTCGACAAGTGGGAGGCGGACGTGTCGCTGCGCCTGGTGATGCTCCACCTGATCCACGAGTACGCCCGCCACAACGGGCACGCCGACTTCCTGCGCGAGGCCATCGACGGCACCACCGGCGCCTGACGTCCGGACGGCCGGACCCGCGGACCTGCCGAGCCGCAGACGCGTGGACGCACGACCCGCGGACGCACAGACCCGCAGGCGCCTGGGCCCTACGCCGCCCGCCAGTACCCCAGCCCGTTGACCCGCTGCTTGGGGAGCGCCAGCTCCTTGCGCAGGTACGCCGTCAGGGTCCGCGTGGTCGTCGTGTCGCACGCCAGCCACACGTAGGCGGAGGCCGGGTCGTCGATCAGCGCGGGCAGCTGCGCCTTGACCTCCTCCACCAGCGCCGATCCTCCGCGCCGGACGCGGCGCACCTCGTGGCGCGCCGCGTCCACGCGGACCGGAAGGCCGGCGTCCGAGTCGTGCTGCGTCTCGAGCCAGATCGTGGCCGGGGTCTGCGGAAAGGCGTCCAGCAGGGAGTTGATCGCGGGCAGCGAGGCGGCGTCACCGATCACCAGCAGCCGCTCGGGTGCCGGGGCGGGCGCGGTGAAGCCGGTCCCGTGCACCGTGGCGTCGATGGTGTCGCCCGGCTTCGCGTCGCGCGCCCAGCGGCTGGCGACCCCGTCGTGCAGGGCGAATTCGAGGGTGAAAGTGCCCGCGGCCGGGTCGGGGTCCACCAGCGTGTAGGCGCGCTGGTGCGGCTTGCCCTCGCTCTCGAACCACACCCGCACCCACATCGTGGGATGCAGCGACTCCCCCGCCGCCGCGAGCAGACCGCCGTCCGACAGGTGGACGCGGCGATAGTGCTCCGTGACCTGCTCCGCCCCCGTCACCGTGAACGTGAAGTCCTTGCCCCGCAGCAGCTTGAGGACCACGCCCTCCCAGCCTTTGGCAACGCCCATGTCCGCCTCTCCCCCGACTTCCCTTGGCCCGGCTTCCCTTGGCCCGGCTTCCCCTGGCCCGGCTTCCCCTGGCCCGGCTTCCCCTGGCCCGGCTTCCCCTGGCCCGGCTTCCCCTGGCACACGATCTCAGCCTTATAGTTAGGACAGCCTAACCTAATCATTTGGGGAACAGTGTGAGCAGCGTGACCAATTCGGGTCCACAGGACGCGGCATCCCCGGCAAGCGCGCCCGCGGACCCGGCCGCCCCGGAGCGCTACGCGTGTTACCGGGACACATGGGGCATTCCCCATCTCCGCGCGGCCGACGGCCTCCGCCTCTCCTACGCCCAGGGCCGCACCACCGCCCTGGACCGCGCCTGGCAGCTGGAGGTGGAGCGGCGCCGCTCGCAGGGCACCACGGCCGCCTTCCTCGGCGGCGCCGAGCTCGCCTGGGACCGCTTCGCCCGCCGGTCCCGGCTCGACGACACCGCCCGCCGGTGCTTCGAAGCCCTGGACCCCGAAACCGCCGCGTGGGTACGGGCCTACGTCGACGGGGTCAACGCCGGCCTGCCCGCGGGGGCCGCCCGCGACGAGCGGTTCGCCCGCACCGGCCTGACCCTCGCCCCCTGGGAGCCCTGGGTGCCGCTCGGGATCTGGCTCTCCACGCACGTCCTGTTCACCGGGTTCCCCACCAAGCTCTGGCGCGAGCGGGTCGGCCGCGCCCTCGGCGACGAGGCCCTCACCCTGTTCGCCACCGACGGCCCCGGCACCGCGGGCAGCAACGGCTGGCTGGTGCCGGGCGAGCGCACCTCCACCGGCGCGGCGATCATCGCGGGCGACCCGCACCGCTTCATCGAGGACCCGGGGGTCTACCAGCAGATCCGCCTGGCCTGCCCCGAGTTCGACGTGGTCGGCCTGGCCGTCCCCGGGGTCCCGGGCCTGGCGCATTTCGGCCACACCGGCTCGGCCGCCTGGGCGATCACCAACGCCATGGCCGACTACCAGGACCTGTACGTCGAGCGGCTCACCCGGATCGGCGGCCCCGACGGCGGGCACGTCGAGGCCCTGGGACCGGACGGCGCCCGGGAACCCGTCGCCCGGCACACCGAGACCATCACGGTCGCGGGCGCCGACGGCGCGGCCCCCACCGAGGTCGAGGTCGAGGTCCTGGAGACCGCGCGCGGCCCGGTCGTCATCGACACCCCCGATCAGACCCTCAGCCTCCGCTACCCGGCCCGGGTCCGCGCGGACCTCGGCTTCGCGGCGCTCCCGGCCCTGCTGCGCGCCCGTACGGTCGCCGACATCGACCGCGCCGTCGACGGCTGGGCCGAGCCCGTCAACGTCCTCCACGCCGCCGACACCGAGGGCGGTCTGCTGCACCGGGTCGCGGGCGCCGTACCGCTGCGCCACCCGGACAACCGGCTGCGCCCGGTGCCCGCCTGGGACGCGCGGTACGCGTGGCGGGGCTGGGCGGAGCCGCCGTCCGAGCCGGTGCGGGGGGTCGCCGTGATGGCGAACGCCCGGGGGATCGCCTCCCCGCTGGGCGTGGAGTTCGCGCCCCCGCACCGGGCCCACCGGATCCGGGAGCTGCTCGGCGGCTCGGCCGAGTGGTCGGCCCCGGACATGGCCGACGTACACCGTGACACCTTCCTCGGTTCCGCCGCGGCCGTGCTCTACCGGCTGCCCACGCTGACCGGCCTCTCCCCCGAGGCCGACGCGCTGCGCGCGCGGCTGCTCGGCTGGGACCGGCACATGGCGGCCGGGAGCACCGACGCCACCGTCTTCGCGGCGCTGCGCACGGCGCTCGTACGGCGGATCGCCGCCGACCCGGCGCTCGCGGGGCTGGCCGGGGCGCCCACCGGCCCGTCGGTCTTCCACCCCTGGCTGTACCTCCTGCCCCGGGTCGGCCACGCCCTCGAAGGGCTGCTCACCACCGCGCTCCTGCCCGGGCTCGACCGCGCCGCGCACCTGCGGGCCGCCCTGGAGGAGACCGCCGCCGCGGCGGCCCCCGACACGGCCTGGTCCGAGGTGCACCGGCTCGCGCCCTGGCAGGCGCTGCACGACCCCGAGGCGCGCTGGCCGGGCCTGGGCGGCGACCACGACTGCGTGAACGCCACCTCCTCCGTCCCCGGGGTCACCGACCTCACCTCCCGCGCCTCGGCCGCCCGTTACGTCTGGGACCTGGCCCGGCGCGAGGACAGCCTCTGGTCCGTCCCCCTGGGCGCGGACGGGGTCAGCGGCTCCGCGCACCACCTCGACCAGCTCCCGCTCTGGGCCCGGGGCGATCTCGTCCCCGTCGTCACCGACTGGACCCTGCTCACCAAGGAATCGATATGACCACCCCGGCGACCTCTTCCCGGCAGCCCGTGCACACCCACCGCGTCGAGGGTTTCGGCACCGTCACCATCACCCCCGTCGACCCGGCCGCCGACGCCGGGCTGATCCACGGCTGGGTCACCCAGGAGCGCGCCCGCTTCTGGGGCATGGGCGGGGCGAGCCGCGAGCTGGTCCAGGAGATCTACGAGGACGTCGACCGCCGCGCCACGCACCACGCGTTCATCGTGCGCCGCGAGGGGGTGCCGGTGGCGCTCTTCCAGACGTACGACTGCGAGGCCGACCGGGTCAGCGAGTGCTACGAGGTACGGCCCGGGGACACCGGGGTGCACCTGCTGATCGCCCCCACGGAGGGCGCGGTCGAGCGCGGGTTCAGCGCGGCCCTGCTGACCGCGTTCATGGCGTACGTCTTCTCCGACGGGCGCACGCGCCGCGTCGTCGCGGAGCCGGACGCGCGCAACGAGAAGGCCATCGCCCGCCTGGAGCGGACCGGCTTCGTGCTGGGTCCGGAGGTCGAACTCCCCGAGATCGACCTGCCCGAGGTGTACCTCCCCGCGAAGCCGGCCCGGCTGGCCTTCCTCAGCGCACCGCGCCCGCCGCGCCCGTAGCGGTCGTGACAGTCGCGTCGGTCGCAGCGGTCGCGTCGGCCGCAGCGGTGGCGTCGGTCGCGTCGAGGAACTCGGTGATCAGTGACTGCCATTCGGCCGGGCGCTCGGCGAACGGCAGGTGCCCGGTCGGCAGTTCGGCCCACCGGGCACCGGTGATCGCGTCCGCCACCTGCCGCTGGAGCGGCAGCGGCACGAGCCGGTCCTCGGTCGTCGCGACGACCAGGGCCGGTACGTCGAGCAGCGCCAGCTCGGCGCGCAGGTCCGCGCCCGGCACGAGCGCGGCGTGGTCCCCGCCGCCGGGCGGGAAGCCGGCGGCGGTGTCGGCCACGGCTCCGGCCAGCTGCTCCGGAGTCAGCGCTGCCAGCACGCCGGGGCTGAGGACCAGGGGCACCAGCACCTTCGCCAGCAGGCCGGTCTCGCCGCGCTCCGCCAGCTCGGACCAGAGCTCGGTGACGAGCGACAGCCGGTTGTCGGCGCGGGCGAAGGTCGCGGTCAGCACGAGCGCGCTCACCCGCCCCGGGTGGCGGGTCGCGACGCGCACGGCGACGTGGCCCCCGAGCGAGTAGCCGAGCACCGCGAACCGCTCCAGCCCTTCGGAGTCCGCCGCCGCCACCAGCTCGTCGGCCAACTCGTCCAGGGTGAGCGGGTGATCGGCGCGCGGGGTGCCGCCCGTACCCGGGTAGTCGACGCCGACGACCGTGTGGCGGGCCGCGAGGCCGTCGAGGAGCGGCCCGAAGTTCGACTCCACGGATCCGCCGCCGCCATGGGCGAGCAGCAGCCCGGGGCCACCGCTCTCGTCGCGGACGGTGCGGGCGTAGGTGGCGGCAACAGACATGGCGGTCTCCCCTGAATTAGCTAATGATCACTACGGAAAGAACGCTACCGCCTTTACCTATCGATCGCTACAGAATAGGAGTGACCTGAGTCACTCCTTCGAAACGGGCGGGAGCGATGAGTTCCGGGCGGTGCGGCGGTCTTCAATGACGTAGCCACGATCAACGGCCCGACCGGCCGAAGCATTCACGAGGAGCAGTCCCCATGCGCATCGTCATCAGTGAGTTCATCAGCCTGGACGGGGTCGTGCAGGCCCCGGGCGGCGCCGACGAGGACCGCGACGGCGGCTTCGCCCACGGGGGCTGGTCCCACCCGTTCTTCGACCCGGAGGTCGTGGGCGGCGCCTTCGCCGAATCCCTGGCCACGGCCGAGGGACTGCTGTTCGGGCGCCGCACCTGGCAGACGATGGCCGCGGCCTGGCCCGACCGGGCCGGCGACCCCTTCGCCGACCGGATGAACTCGCTCCCCAAGTACGTCGTCTCCGACACCCTCGGCGACGACAAGCTCACCTGGAACAACACCACGCGCATCCCCGGCGCCGACGCCGTCGCCCGCATCCGCGCACTGCGCGCCACGGAGGGCGGCGACCTGGCCGTGATGGGCAGCCCGACCCTCGTCCGCACCCTGCTGAGCGAGGGCCTGGCCGACGAACTGCGGCTGATCGTCATGCCGGTGCTGCTCGGCAGCGGCAAGACGATCTTTCCGGAGGACGGCGGACTGCGCACGCTCGAACTGATCTCCACGACCACCAGCCCCGCCGGGGTCAACGTGTGCGTCTACCGCCCGGCCGCCGGGTAGCGCGCGATCGGCCACATACCGTGCGTGACCGATGAATTGACCCGCCCTGGCCGCGCGCGGGAAGCTGACCCCCACTCACCACAGCTGGGGGGAAATTGACCAGCCAGAACTTGCACATCGGGCCGGACTCCACGCCCGACCGGTACCGGCTGCTCCGGTCCATCGGGCGCGGCGGGGAGGCCGTCCTCTACCTCGCGGAGATAGACCTGGCGGGCGGGGCCGAGCCCGTGGTCGTCAAGGTGCTCGACTCGAAGACGACCCTCACGCCGGACCTCTTCGAGCGGATCAGCCGGAAGTGGAACGAGCAGGCGGAGCTGCTGCGCTTCGTGCACCGGCCCGGAGTGGTCGGGGTCCGCGAGCACTTCCAGGGGCCTCCGATCCACCGGCCCGGGGAGTCCGGAACGCTCACCGGGCGCGCCCTGGTCCTCGTCATGAACCACGTGGACGGCCTCGACCTGCGGGACTGGCGGGCCGAGCGGGCCTTCACCACCCCCGCTGAGCGGCGCGAGGTGATGCGGACGCTGGAGCAGCTCGCGGACGTACTGGACTGGCTGCACTCGGGGCGGGCCACGCCGTCCGGCCGGACCGTCATCCACGGTGACCTGTCACCCGGCAATGTGATGGTCGACGCGCACGGGCAGGCCACCCTGGTCGACTTCGGGCTCAGCAAGCTGACCGCCGACCACCAGACGGCCGAGGTGTGGTTCACCCCCGGGTACGCCGCCCCCGAGGTCTTCGACGGCAAGCGGACCCCGGGTACGGACCGGTACGCCTTCGGAGCGATCGCGTACTTCCTGCTCAGCGGCGAATCGCCGCCGCCGACCCCGGAGCAGCTGGGGCGCGCCATGGCCGCGCTGCCGCACATCGCCGTGCTGGACGAGGAGGCGCGGGCGCGGATCACCTCGCTGTACTCCGCCGCCCCGGACGAGCGGCCGGTCAGCCTGGCCGGGTGGATGAAGGACCTCCGGCACGCGGTGGTGTCCACGACCACCTCGACCTCGCGGCCGGTCCAGGACGCGGTGCCGCTGCCTCGGGCGCCGTTCATCCCGCCTCCGCCGCTCTCCCCGCCCGTGTCGGCGGGCCCGCCGCCGTCGGCCCCGCCCGCCTACGCCCCGCCCGCCCACACCCCGGCGCCCGGCCCCGCTTACACCCCGACGCAGACGCCGCCCGACGTGGCCACCCGGAACCTGGGGATGGCCGCGCCCCCGGGGCCGGGGGCCCCGCCGCCCGGACCCCGGCCGCCCCGCAAGCGCAAGCGGACCGGGCGGATCCTGGGGGCGGTGGGCGGCGTGCTGGTCATCGCCGTCCTCGCGGTGGTCGGCGTACAACTGCTCGGCAAGGACAAGGACAAGGAGACGGGCGGCCGGACGGGGAGCGCCGCCAAGCCCGGCGCGTCCGCCCCCGTCAGTCAGGCCGCCGATCAGCCGACCCCGTCGCCCACGCCCTCCGCGTCGCAGACGCCGGACCCCCTGACGGAGCCCACCGGGGCGGCGTCGAAGCCTCCCTCCGGGGTCGCGCCGGGAGTGAACGCGGCCGATCTGACCGTCATGACCCCGGTCGACGGGCTCGGGGGCTTCACGGTCTCGGCGGCGAAGATCAACACGAAGCAGTACGGGGCCGCCTTCGTCGCCGACACGGGGTGCAGCAACGACGTGACCGCCGAATTCGACCTCAACCGGGAGTGGAAGCAGCTCGAGTTCACGGCGGGCATCGACGACGGCTCCACCATCGAGAAGGGGCGGGTCACCATCTCGCTCGACGGACAGCCGGCCGCCTTCTCCGAGCTCGTGGAACTGGGCAAGCCCATCACCCGCACCATCGACGTGACCAACGCCCTGCGGCTGCGGCTCAAGGTGGACCACATGTGCGGCGCGGACGTCGTCGTCATCGCGAACCCGCAGCTCAAGCGGTGATACGTCGACGGCCCCGCACCGGGATCCCGGTGCGGGGCCGTCGACGGGTGTCCTACGACGACCGCGTGCGGCGGAGTTACTCGGAGACGCCCAGGCGCTCCAGGATGAGCTCCTTGACGCGCGCCGCGTCCGCCTGGCCGCGCGTGGTCTTCATGACCGCGCCGACCAGCGCGCCGACGGCCGCCACCTTGCCGCCGCGGATCTTGTCCGCGATGGCCGCGTTGCCCGCGATGGCCTCGTCGACGGCCGCGCCGAGCGCGCCGTCGTCCGAGACGACCTTCAGGCCCCGCTTCTCGACGACCTCGTCCGGGGTGCCCTCGCCCGCGAGGACGCCCTCGATGACCTGGCGGGCGAGCTTGTCGTTCAGCTCGCCGCCCGCGACGAGCGCCGCGACCCGGGCGACCTGCGCCGGGGTGATCGGCAGTTCGTCGACGACGACACCCTGCTCGTTGGCGTTACGGGCCAGCTCGCCCATCCACCACTTGCGCGCGGCGGCCGAGTCGGCGCCCGCCTCGATGGTGGCGACGATGGAGTCCACCGCGCCCGCGTTGAGGATCGACTGCATGTCGTGCTCGGTGACCCCCCACTCCTCGCGCAGCCGGTTGCGGCGCACGCGGGGCATCTCGGGGAGTCCGGCGCGCAGTTCCTCGACCCAGGTGCGGGCCGGGGCGATCGGGACGAGGTCGGGCTCCGGGAAGTACCGGTAGTCCTCGGCGTTGTCCTTGATGCGGCCGGAGGTGGTGGAGCCGTCCTCCTCGTGGAAGTGACGGGTCTCCTGGAGAATCGAGCCGCCCGACGAGAGCACCGCCGCATGGCGCTGGATCTCGAAGCGGGCCGCGCGCTCGACGCTGCGCAGCGAGTTGACGTTCTTCGTCTCGCTGCGGGTGCCGAACTCGGACTCCGGGGTGGGGCGCAGCGACAGGTTCACGTCGCAGCGCATCTGGCCCTTGTCCATGCGGGCCTCGGAGACGCCCAGCGCCTTGATGACCTCGCGCAGCTCGGCGACGTACGCCTTGGCGACCTCGGGGGCGCGCGCGCCCGCTCCCTCGATCGGCTTGGTGACGATCTCGATGAGCGGGATGCCCGCACGGTTGTAGTCCAGCAGGGAGTGGGACGCGCCGTGGATGCGGCCGGTGGCGCCGCCGACGTGCAGCGACTTGCCGGTGTCCTCCTCCATGTGGGCGCGCTCGATCTCCACGCGGAAGATCTCGCCGTCCTCCAGCTGGACGTCGAGGAAGCCGTTGAAGGCGATCGGCTCGTCGTACTGGGAGGTCTGGAAGTTCTTCGGCATGTCCGGATAGAAGTAGTTCTTCCGGGCGAAGCGGCACCACTCGGCGATCTCGCAGTTCAGCGCGAGACCGATCTTGATGGCCGACTCGATGCCGATCGCGTTGACGACCGGGAGCGCGCCGGGCAGGCCGAGGCAGGTGGGGCAGGTCTGCGAGTTGGGCTCGGCGCCCAGCTCGGTCGAGCAGCCGCAGAACATCTTGGTGCGGGTGCCCAGCTCGACATGGACCTCGAGGCCCATGACGGGGTCGTACGACGCGAGGGCGTCCTCGTACGACAGGAGTTCGGTGACGGTCACGGTGAAACTTTCCCTCTCAGCCGAGCAGGACGTCGTCGTCGCCCAGGCGCTTCAGCTCGCGGTACAGGATCGCGAGGCCGGTGATGATGGCGGCGGCGGACACGACGGCGTCGACCAGCTTCAACGTGTCGTGCTCGGTGCGGGCCTTCCTGGCCTGCTTGACGACGCTCAGCGCGCCGAAGGCGGTCGTACCCATCGACAGGTACGTACCGGACTTGGACTTCCTGAAGCCTTTGGCCTTGGTCAGTGCACTCACAGGGACGGAGCCTCCTCCAGCAGCGGGTGACCCCAGCGCGCGACGAAGGCGGCCTCGACGGCCGCTCCGACCTTGTACAGCCGGTCGTCCTTCATGGCGGGGGCGATGATCTGCAGTCCGACCGGGAGACCGTCCTCCGGTGCCAGGCCGCAGGGGAGCGACATGGCGGAGTTGCCGGCCAGGTTGGTCGGGATGGTGCACAGGTCCGCGAGGTACATCGCCAGCGGGTCGTCGGTGCGCTCACCGATGGCGAAGGCGGTGGTGGGCGTGGTCGGGGAGACGATCACGTCGACCTGCTCGAAGGACTTCTCGAAGTCCTTGGTGATGAGCGTGCGGACCTTCTGGGCCGAGCCGTAGTACGCGTCGTAGTAGCCGGAGCTGAGCGCGTACGTACCGAGGATGATGCGGCGCTTGACCTCGTCGCCGAAACCGGCTTCGCGGGTCAGGGCCGTGACGTCCTCGGCGGACCTGGTGCCGTCGTCGCCGACGCGCAGGCCGTAGCGCATGGCGTCGAAGCGGGCCAGGTTCGAGGAGGCCTCGGACGGCGCGATCAGGTAGTACGCGGCCATCGCGAGGTCGAAGGACGGGCAGTCCAGCTCGACGATCTCGGCGCCCAGCTCCTTGAGGAGCTCCACCGACTCGTTGAAGCGCTGGACGACACCGGCCTGGTAGCCCTCACCGGCGAACTGCTTGACCACACCGACGCGCATGCCGGCGACGGAGCCGTTACGGGCCGCCTCGACGACCGGCGGGACCGGGGCGTCGATGGAGGTGGAGTCCAGCGGGTCGTGACCGGCGATGACCTCGTGCAGGAGCGCCGCGTCCAGGACGGTACGGGCGCAGGGCCCGCCCTGGTCCAGGGACGAGGAGAACGCCACCATGCCGTAGCGGGACACCGCGCCGTAGGTCGGCTTGACGCCGACGGTCGCCGTGACGGCGGCGGGCTGGCGGATGGAACCGCCGGTGTCCGTGCCGATGGCGAGCGGGGCCTCGAAGGCGGCCAGCGCGGCGGCGGAACCGCCGCCGGAGCCGCCGGGGATGCGGGTGAGGTCCCAGGGGTTGCCGGTGGGCCCGTAGGCGCTGTTCTCCGTCGACGACCCCATGGCGAACTCGTCCATGTTGGTCTTGCCGAGGATGACGACGTCGGCTTCCTTCAGCTTGCGCGTCAGGGTGGCGTCGTACGGCGGGATCCAGCCCTCGAGGATCTTCGAACCGACGGTGGTCGGGACCCCGACGGTCGTGAAGATGTCCTTGAGCGCGAGCGGTACGCCGGCCAGCGGGCCCAGCTTCTCACCGCGCTCCCGCTTCACGTCGACGGCACGGGCCTGGGCGAGGGCGCCCTCGCGGTCGACGTGCAGGAAGGCGTGGACCTTCTCGTCGACGGCGTCGATGCGGGCGAGGTGCGCCTCGGTGACCTGGACGGCCGTGAGCTCGCCGGAGGCGATCTTCTCGGCGGTCTGGGCTGCCGTGAGCTTGATGATGTTGATGTCCGTCATGGTGATTAGTCCTCCCCCAGGATCTGCGGCACCTTGAAACGCTGCTGCTCCTGAGCGGGGGCGCCGGAGAGTGCCTGCGCGGGGGTGAGCGACGGACGGACCTCGTCCGCGCGCATGACGTTCGTCAGCGGCAGCGGGTGGGAGGTCGGCGGGACGTCTTGGTCGGCGACCTCGGAAACGCGGGCGACCGCGCCGATGATGTCGTCGAGCTGTCCGGCGAAGTGGTCGAGCTCTTCGCTTTTCAGCTCCAGACGTGCCAGCCGAGCGAGGTGGGCGACCTCCTCGCGCGTGATGCCAGGCATGCAGCGATCCTCTGGGGTGGTGTATGGGGTTTCAGGGTCTCGCCCCCAATCCTATGGGGCCCGGCCCCCGACCCACTAAACGGTTTGCCGGAGCCCCACCCCGAGCCGCTCTGGCGCACCATTCCCCCCTGGCCCGTCGGCGTACCGACGAGCGGCCGTACGAGCTGCGCTGCGCCGACCGCACGCACGCCTGGATCTACGACTTCGGCCTGCGCCTGCCCGCCTCCGCGGGC